>CANPXA010000001.1 GCA_947585525.1 uncultured Akkermansia sp.
CGCAGCGGACAAACCAGCTTCGACGCAACCGTGGGCTACAGAATCAGCTTCTGAGGAAGCGTGATTCTGTAGCCTATGTACGAAGTACGATCTACGAATTACGATGTAAGCAAAGCAGACAATTTTCTCGCTGGGAAGCGGGGAGAAAAAAAGAAACGAAATGAAAAACCGCCGGCGGTGAGGAAACTCACCGCCGGCAACTCTTTGGCACCTGACGGTGCCCATATACGATTTACAAAGCCCACGAGGGCTCGGAGTGGGATTGGACAAAAGCGCAACTTTTGCCCAAACTGCCTTACAGCCGTCGGCAGTTTTGTCCATTGTCCATCGTCCATGAATTTGTTTCTTGAAACAAAAAGGCGCGCCGACTTGGCACGCCTTAGAAGAAACAAATAAGCAAAGAGGGGCTTACTTAGCGCGGTAGTATTGATAGTGAACGCGACCGTCGATCGCCAACGCCTCGCGAGCGGTGCGTATGGTTTCGGGTTCAGCCTCGAAAGCAAAGAGCATATACTGTCCATTCTTCATGTGATGGGACTCGTACGCAAAATCGCGGCGTCCTACATTGGTGACCTCTGTCACGTTTGCGCCGGCTTCTTGGAGCTTGGCGCTTATGGCTGACGTGAGCTCGTCGAGAGTCTCGCTGCCTTTCATATTCAGGACGATCAGTGCTTCGTACTTTCTCATAGTGTGGTTCAGTTAAAATGCGTGTCGCGCGTAACGGCGGCATAGAATGCACCTTTTCCGCTCACTTTGCAAGCCTAAAATGTGCCTCTGCTCGATTTTTCGTGCCATCGACTTGAAAAATCAGATCAATTTCAGGCGCACGAGGTCCTGCGTATCGATGAGTCCTACGGGGTGTTTCTGTTCATCGAGGACAACGAGGTCATCGATACGGCGGTCGCGCAGAGTCTTAACGGCAGCTATAGCGAGCTGCTCGGCCTGCACATAAACGGGATTGGGCGTCATGTGTTGCGCCACGGGATGATTCCCGCAGGCGGGGTCTGACTGGTAAGCGCGGGCGAAATCACCATGAGTAAAGATACCGGCCATGGTGCCGTCCGGGTGGGTGAGGATGCAAGCTCCGGCGCGGGCTTGAGTCATGGCCACGAGACAATCCATGACCGTGGCATCCTCCGGACGAGAAGCCACCTCCTTACGCATGATATCCGCAATGCGGGTAAGCAGAGCCTTGCCGAGCGAGCCTCCCGGGTGACTCCTTGCAAAGTCCTCCTTGGTGAAGTGCCTCGCCTCCAGCAACGCCATGGCCAGCGCATCCCCCATCACGAGCATCGCCGTGGAGGATGATGTGGGCGCCAAGTTCAAAGGATCCGCCTCTCGCTCCACCGGCGTCAGCAGCAGGATGTCCGACAATTGCGCCAAGGTCGAGCCTTCCTTCCCCGTCATCCCGATCAACGGCATATCATAGCGCTTCAGGAAAGGCAGCAGGGTGAGCAGCTCCGACGTCTCGCCGGAGTACGACATGGCGATGCAGGCATCCCCGTCCTGAACAATTCCCAGATCCCCGTGCATGGCGTTCATGGAATCCAGCACGATGGAAGGAGCTCCCGTCGATGTGAGCGTGGCCGCTATTTTATTGCCGACAAGACCGCTCTTCCCCACTCCCACCACAATGATCTTGTGTCCGCCCTCGACCGCCGTACGCATCGCTTCCACTGCCTTTGAAAAATTCTCGTCGAGCTTTTCACCTATCACTCGCAATGCCTCAATCTCATCCTCAAACACCTTTTTGCCGCGTACTGTGTGGTCGTTCATGTCCGTTTGCTTTGTTCCCCGCATTCTACCATAACGAGCTCGGATGTCAAGACACGAGGACACACGTGGGCAAACGCTCAGCGTTTGCCTATTTACGATTTACGATTTACGATTTACGATTTGAATTTTAGCGCGCTCCGCGCGTTCCAGCGGAGCAGTAGCGTAGCGAAATTCCGAAAAAGAAAGTGATGAGTGGTTTGAAAGCGTCAGGAACTATGCCATGCCGGGTGTACTGCTTTGCGACATCGTCCCAAACTGCCTCACAGCCGTCGGCAGTTTTGTCCGTCGTCCATGGTCCACGGTTAAAAGAGTTGCGGATAGGACTTGAGGGCGAGCTCGTGGGAGAGGCGGCGGATGGTGATGCTGTCCTCGGCTTGCAAGGCTTGCTCGGCCATGGTGCGGCATTCCTCGTAATTGAGATGGCGAATGGCTACGCGCACGACCGGAAGGAGGTGAGCGCCGACGGAGATTTCAGTGGCGCCGAGACCTACCAGGAGGGGCACGAGACTGATGTCGCCGCCCATTTCCCCGCAGACGGAGGTGGGGATGCCGGCGCGCATCGTACGGGCCATGAGGCGCACAACGCCGGGGTGAGTGACGCGGAAGATGGAAGCGACGCGGTAGTTGACGCGGTCAACAGCAATGGTGTACTGGGTGAGGTCGTTGGTGCCGATGGAGAAGAAATCGACATATTTGGCGAGCACATCGGTCATCATGGCGGCTCCGGGGACCTCGATCATGATACCCACGCGCATTTTCTCATCGTAGGCTTGTCCGCGTTCGCGAAGCTCCTTGCGGCACTCTTCCAGAAGGTCGAGCGCGGCGCGCACTTCCGTGATGCCGGACACCATGGGAAACATGATGCCGACGTGACCGTGCGCGGATGCACGCAGGACGGCTCGGAGCTGTTGTTTGAAAATTTCGGGGCGACTCAGTGAGACGCGGATGCCGCGCCATCCCAGAGCCGGGTTGTCTTCGCGCTCGGTGAGCGGTTCGAAGGGCAACTTGTCGCCTCCCGCGTCCAGTGTACGGAAGATGACTTCATGCGGAGCGCAGGCTTCCACGAGCTGTCGGTAGTGCCCGTACTGCGCTTCTTCGTCCGGCATCCCCTGCGCATCGTTGCCGAGCAACAGGAACTCCGTGCGGTACAGTCCCACGCCCTCCGCCCCGGATTCGCGGATGGCCTTGAATTCGTGGACGAATTCGACATTAGCCGCGAGGCGGATGTGGCGACCGTCCAATGTATCCGTGGGCAGGTCGCGCATCTTGACGAGCTCACGGTACGCTTTTTCGCGTTCGGCGCGCAGGGTGTTGTATTTCTTTCGGGTCTGAGCCGAGGGGTTCAGGATGAGCGTGCCCGTGTAGCCGTCCAAGATAGCGGGGCTTCCGGTGCGGGAATCCATGACGAGCCGTGGGACAGCGACGACGGCGGGGAGACCGAGCGAGCGAGCGAGGATGGCTGTGTGTGACATCGCGCTGCCGGTTTCCGTCACAAAGCCGAGCACATGGCTCTTATCCAGATCCGCCGTATCGCCAGGGGTCAACTCGTATGCCGCGAGGATGTAGCTGTCCTGCGGGTCATGTTTGGTGGGCACGGAGGAAGAAGCCGGCTTGAGGTTGCGCAGCACCCGCTGCAACACATCGCGGATATCCAGCACCCGCGACCGCAGATACGGATCATCCACGGCGCGCATTACTTCCATGAAGTTCTGCACGACGGCGTAGTAAACGGATTCGATATTTTGCAGACGGGAGGGAAGTTCCTTGTTGAGTCTGTTCAGGATCGTGGTGTCGCGCAGGAAGAGCAAGTGCGCGTCAAAAATGGCGGCTTCCGTGGCGCCGGACAGGCGTTCCACTCGTTGCTTGAGGGCAGAGATTTCCTCCTCCGTGCGTTGGAGAGCAACTTCAAAACGCTCCCATTCCGCGGGGATGTCCTTGGCCTCAATCTTCCGGATCGGCGGGGCAGCGCAGTCCCGAGCCTCCACCCGAAGCTCGCCCACAGCTATGCCCGGTGAAACAGGCAGCCCCGTCAAACGCTGTTCTTTCCTGTCAGCCATGGAGGTCGGGAAAAGTTGGGTTGTGCCGGTCTTCCCCCTTTCGATCCTCAATTCAATTTTCTCCGAATTTTCCGGCGACTAATTGCTCCAAAGCGGCGATCGCCTCGGCTTCGTCCTCTCCTTCTGCTGTCACGGTGATCTCAGCTCCACACCCCACAGCCAGCATCATCAATCCCATGATGCTCTTGCCATCCACGCGTTCCTCATCCTTTTCGACGGTCACGTCCGACTTGAATCGACTCGCCACCCGCACGAATTGCGCCGCCGGGCGTGCATGAATGCCTAGTTTGTTCAGGACGGTGATTTTCTTTGTGATCATAGCGGCTTTTCTAATTGATACGCTCCTTCTCGACGATATTATACGGTTTTTTTCTCCGTTAGCGAGCTTTTTCCTCTATCAATTTATCCGAACCGTCCATCAGACCCCTTCAGCACCTCTGTTTTCGCGCATGAGCGACTCGACGTCATCGGGCTCCAAGGGGGCCGTGGTGATGAGGTCTTCGGTATGGTCGGAGTGGATGAGCACGTCCGTCTCAATGCGCACACCTATATTTTCGGCGGCGATGTAGATGCCCGGCTCAATGGTCCACACTTGGCCTTCGGCGAAGACGGGATTGGGCGGACAGACATCGTGGACGTCGAGACCGAGGGGGTGGGAGACACTGTGCATATAGTATTTGCGCACACAGGTCGGGTCATCGGCTTCTTTTGCAACTTCCTCCTCGGAGAGGAGACCGAGTCGGATCAATTCCTCCGCCATACGGATGCGGACGAGGCGCTCGTAGTCGGTCTTGAGGACGCCCGGACGCATGATGGAAGCGGCATAGCGATGGACGGCGAGAACGGACGAGTACACCGCTCTCTGACGCGGGGAGAAATGTCCGTTGACCGGAATGGTGCGGCTCATATCACCGGCGTAACCGCCGTACTCAGCGCCCACGTCAAAGAGCACGAGATCGCCGTCGGTACAGCGTTTGTGGTTGCTGATGTAATGCAGCACACAGGTGTCGCTGCCGGAAGCGATGATGGGCAAAAAGGAGAAGAAACGCGAGCGGCGCCGGATGTATTGTTCACTCAGCAGAGCCTCCATCTCCCATTCGCCCATGCCGGGGCGGATATGCGGCAAGATAGAAGAAAAACCTTCGCCCGTGATACGGCAGGCCTCGCGCAACTGCGAGAGTTCTTCCGCACTCTTCACGAGACGCATGGCGGAGAGCAGCGGGTAGAGGCTGTTGAATTCTGCGTTTTTGTACTGTTCGCGCAGGGGGGCGTTGAGTCGTTCATTGCGAGTCTGCACTTCCGTGTACCGTCGCGGATGGTCATCCGTCTCCAGGTAGATGTGGCGGGCGCTTTGGGCGACCTGAGAGAGCAGGGCGGAGTACTCATCCGTCCAACGTACGTCCGCGATGCCGGAGAGCGAGCTGCCTTCCTCTTTGGTGAGGCGGGCTCCTTCCCAAATGGCGATTTTTTCATTCGTTTCACGCAGCAGGAGCGTATCGTGGTGGTCCCCCTTTTCTCCCACCTGCATGAGCAGGATGCTTTCTTCCTGGTCGATGCCGGTGAGGTAGAGCAGGTCGGCATTCTGTCGGTGCTGCATGGTGCCGTCGGCATTGGTGGGGTACACGTCGTTGGCGTGGAGAATCACGAGACTGTGGGGAGGCAGGGCAGCGGCGAGACGGTCGCGGTTGCGGCGGTAAAAATCGGCGGGGATCGGTGTGTAGCGCAGAGTTTGCATAACGCGGGATTGTGGACGGAAGTATAGACCCAACTCCCTGCTCGTGCAATCCGAATCAGCGTCTTGTGACAAAAAAATCGATGGTTTCCCCAAAATTTGTCTTTACAAATCATGGAATATGGGTATAATGCGCCCCTCCGAGAGTAGGGTAGCAATACCAAAAACAAACTGATCGATAACAGCCATGAAAGTTCTTTCCTCACTTGCTTCGATGAAGCGCCGTCACGCAGATTGCCAGATCGTGAAGCGCCGGGGGACGCTCTACGTCATCTGCAAGAGCAACCCTAAGTTCAAGGCTCGCCAAGGCGCCACCGCCGGCACGCGCCTCAGCAAGAAAGGGGTTAAGTGATACCTTCTGCTTGCCAATGATGATATTTTTGAGGTCGGTGGCCGTCACCGACCTTTTCTTTTCTCCGGGAAAAAATGACGCAACAGGATATGAGCGAAGTCGTGCGCACCAGAATATTTCCTCTCGGGGATTTTCGCTTTGAGAGCGGGGAGACCGTGCCGAATTGTGTGCTGGCGTACGAGACGTACGGAACGCTCGCGCCGGATGGAGGAAACGCCGTGTTGCTCTTTCATGCACTCACGGGCAGTCACCACGCGCACGGGTACAACGATTCTCTCCCGGAGGCGGGCGAATTCTGGCAGCCGGAAAATTATGAGGGCTGGTGGGACCGCATGATCGGTCCCGGCAAGCCGCTCGACACGAACGAGTACTTCATCGTCTGCGCCAACTTCCTGGGTGGCTGCTACGGCAGCTCGGGTCCCACATCCGTGGCTCCGGATGGCAACCACTGGGGGAGCAGGTTCCCTCTGGTGACGGCAGGTGACCAAGCACGCGCGCAGGTGAGGCTTTTGGAGTCCATGGGGATTGAGAGGTTTGCGATTGTGGGACCGAGTGTGGGGGGGATGCTCTCGTTGGCGCTCACGCATTTGTACCCGGAGAAGGTGCGCAGTGTGATCATCATCGGCGCCGCCAGTGCGCCTCCGATTGAGCATCGACTCTCCGTCTTTGAGCAAATCCTCGCGATCGAACTGGACGCGAAGTACCGAGCTGGAATGTATGCGCTGAGTGATCCTCCACGTCGAGGACTCGCCCTTGCACGCATCATCTGCCACAAACTCTTCGTCTATCAGCGCGGACTGGAGAAGCGTGCCAAACGCGGGGTGGATTCCTCCCGACGCGGTATGCTCGAGTGGTACACTCCCACCCAAAACACAGAGAGCTATATGCTGCACCAAGGGGTCAAGTTTGCTCTACGTTTCGACGCGAATGCCTACATCCGCATCGTCAATATGTGGGCGAGATTCCATCTGAGCAAGGTTTCGGGAGGATTGAGCGAAGATGAGGTCTTCGCCGGTTACGCAGCGCACAAGATACCGTTCCTGCTCTATTCGATCAATACGGATTGTTGCTACACGCCGCGAGCGGTGTCGAACTTTTACCGACGACTCGTGAAAAACGGAGTGAGTGCGCAATACCACTGCATCCATTCGGTCAAGGGACACGACTCGTTCCTGTTGGAGCCGGAGCTCTATGAGGAGGGAATACGCTCCGCCCTGTCCTGCCGGGAAGATAGCATCGCGTAACTCCGGACGTCTTTCCCAATCGTAAATAAGCGGCACGGCGGCACTCCACCGCCTTAGCCTCCCGCCGCTTTCTAAGTATCATCCCGCATTGTTTCAAAAATTCCTCTCAGCCCTCGATCCGCATATCCCGCGCCAACGGCGCGCATTATTTCCAAATCGTAAATCGTAAATCGTAAATAGGTGCCACCGGTGCCTCCGTCCATGGATCGTTTCCGTCACCGGTTGAGAACGCCGCAGTGGGGGCAGGCGACGGGTTCCTTTTGCGGAGGGCGAATGAAACGGTAGCCGCAGATGCGGCAGGTGGAGAGTCGGCGTTTGCGCGCCACACGACGCAGCTTGGAGGCGATTTGCACCGGGATCATCACGAAGAGTACGGCAGCCATGCTCCCGAAGATGAGAAGCATGAAGAATTGATTGAGTGAGAGGTTGATGAAGCTCATGACTCGGGAGGATTCTACTGCTCGTTTGCAGGAGGGGGCAGTTTGAGAAGACGTTCGGGATCGAGAACAATGGAGTCCGGGACGCTGTAGGGGGTGAAGGCAGGAGGAGCGGGCTGCAGATGTACTTTACGGGGAAGGGGGAGAGGGTGTTCCGGTATGGGAAGTTGGGCCACGGGGTCAATGGAATCCGGAAGACGCATGGGCAGGGCGCTGTGTTGGCGCACGCGGAAACGAGTCAGCTCGTCATTGCGGTAATAGACGCGACCGACCCCTCTGGGCGGGGTGGTGGCGGGCAGAGAAACGCGAACGAAAACCATGAAGAGCGCCACAACAAGGGCCGCCAAAAAAAAGAACAGCGGCAGACAGCCCGGCATGGGACGTGTATGCAGAGAGTGGTAGATGAGGTTGATGGGTGCACGTTTCATTCCTGATGGGCGGGACGTCCGAAGAAAGCGCAGTTGTATCCGTGTGAGAGAATCATGTCGGCGAGTTGTTGAACGGTGCCGACGGAGACGGCCTCATCGCAGACAATGATGACAGTGACGTGGGAGGGATTGGGATTCTCCCAGCTCTTGAGGACGTCCTCCATGCCATCCAGACCGCCCTGAATCTCGTCATTTTCGACGTAAAAACGGGGGATTTCGCCGGGGGTGATCGTGATGATGTGGGAGAGTGAGCGGTCGTAGGAGCCGAGTACAAAATGGGACTCCGCGGGGCGCAGATTGATGCCGTAGCGGGGCGCCCTGTAGCTCGTGAGCAGCACGCACATACACAACAGCACAAAGAGATTGACCCCCGCCAAAACGATGATGGCAAAACCGGAACCCTTCAGGTTGGAGCGTATGCGCCGCATGGTGACAGGTAGGTGGTGGGGTCAATTTTCAGAGTCATCCTCATCCATGTCCTCGTCCGGAGAGACGGAAGAGGGAGAAGGAGAGTCGCCGTTCTTGCCGCGGAGACGAGCATCGCAGATGATGTGAACGCATTCGAGTCCGGCGCGTTCGATGGAGTTGATGATTTTACGCGCGCGGGAGGCGAGGTACATATAAAAGATGTAAGCGGGGATGGCGAGGGTGATGCCTGTGGCCGAGAGGAGGAGAGCGCGGCGGAGAGCGAAGGCGACTTGGGGCATGGAGGCAGCGCCATCGATGATGCCGGGCTGCTCATAGAAATCGACAAGTCCGAGAATGGTGCCGAGCAGGCCGAGAAGAGGCATCACGGTGGCGCATACCAGCAGGGTGCGGATGTTGCGGTCCACGCGGAAAACCTCAAGCTCGGCAGCTTCAAGGGCGATCTCGCGCAGCTCACTGCGAGCAAGGCGTGAGCGGGTGAGCACCGCTTCCACCACACGCGCCATGGGACCCGGCAGTTGGCGGGCTTCATGCAGAGCCTCGTTGTATTGCCCGCTGCGCAGGAGGGCGGAGAGGCCGCGCAGGAAATCGCCGGAGTTGATGCTGATGCGGTGGAAGTAGAAGAGGCGTTCAGCGATGACAGCCAGGGCGAGCACGGCGAAGAAGACGATGAGCCAGAGAATCGGCCCCATGGTGATGATGATGTTTCCGTTCATGGAGGAGAGAAGGAGAGAGAGTCAAGCTCAGGGTTTGGTGATGGAGGAATGTCCGAAGTAGGGGACGAGGGCGTCCGGGATGCGGATGGAGCCGTCCGGCTGTTGATACTGTTCGAGAAGGGCGACGTAGAGACGCGGCAGGGCGGTGCCGGAGCCGTTGAGGGTGTAGGGCACGCGCATTTTCCCGTCGGCTGTCTTGTAACGCAGTTTCATGCGGCGAGCCTGGTAATCCGTGAAGCAGGAGCAGCTGGAGACTTCCAGATATTTCCCTTGGCCGGGAGCCCACACCTCGATGTCGTAGGTCTTTGCGGAGGAGAAGCCGACGTCGCCGGTGCACAGCTCAATGACTCGGTAGTGCAGATTGAGTTTCTGCAGGATGCTTTCAGCGTGGGTCGTGAGTTTCTCCAGGAGGTCAAAACCGTCTTCCGGGCGGCAGATCGTGACGAGTTCAACTTTATCAAACTGATGCACGCGAATCATGCCCTTGTTTTCACGTCCGGCGGAACCGGCTTCTCTGCGATAGCACGGGGTGTAGGCGGTCATCTTGATGGGCAGGTCCGTTTCGCGCAGGATCTGTTCACGGTAGAGGTTGGTGACAGGGACTTCGGCGGTTGGGACATTGAACATCGTGTTGCCTTCGAGCCCGTACATATCCTCTTCGAATTTGGGAAGCTGTCCGGTGCCGACCATACAGTCGCGCTTCACCATGAAGGGAACGCCCACTTCCTCATAGCCATTTTCCAAGGTCTGCGTGTCGAGCAGAAAGTTCACGAGAGCTCGCTCCAGCCGAGCCCCGAGACCTCGGTACACGATGAAGCCCGAGCCGGAGATGCGCGCGGCGGATTCAAAATCCAACAGTCCCAAGGCAGAGGCGAGCTGGACGTGGTCCTGAGGGGTCTCAATCTGAGGCTTCTCACCCCATGTGCGCAGGACGGGGTTGGATGTCTCGTCTGCGCCGATGGGAGCGCCATCGTGGGGCATATTGGGGATGGAGAGCAGGAGTTGCTCCTGCTCCTCAGCGGCGGCAGTCGCGGCGGATTCCAATTCGCGCAGGCGTTCGCCGAGTTCGGTCATACGGGCTTTGATGGCATCCGCCTCCTCCTTTTTTCCTTCCTTGAGAAGGGCTCCTATCTTTTTGGAGGAGCTGTTTCTCTCCTGAGAAAGGGCTTGCTTTTCCGTCTCGATCTTACGGCGTTTCTCATCACACTCCAGCACGCGATCGACCAGCATCCAATGCTCGCCGCCACGGAGGCGTACTCGTTCCTTGACGTGCTCCGGATTTTCCCGGATGACTCTTATGTCCAACATAACGAGGCTATTTTACGACAATAGAGCGCTTTTTCAAGCGAAAAGAAAAGACAAGAAAATTCGTGAACGATAGGAAATGTTGCCAATCCGGAGAAACGGCATAGCGTAACACCGGAGGTCTCCAAGCGAAGCGCGCGAATTTTCTAAATCGTCCATCGTGAATCTCCTCTACTGTTCCCGAGAGGATTCAAAGGCTTGCACGCGGTAGCAACGGCGCAAGATGAGGCGGCGCGTGTTGGGAGATTTCGCCGGCACAAACCAGAGTTCGAGCGCCACGGCAAAGGCTTGGTGAGCGACCCCGTTTTTGATGGTAAAGACGGGAGCATTTTCCGGGAGCAGACCCGGCACGTGGCCGAATGAACTGTCACGCAGGTGCGTCGGGATGGAGCCCGGTATGTCGTGACGGAAGAGAACAGACTTGTCGTCGGAGAAGAGAGCGGGAAACGAGAAAAGACGCAGGGACGCGTTGGTTTCCATATCGAGGATACGCAGGATGAGCGTGCCGGCTTCTCCGGGGTTGACGTGGACCTCCGCCTGGTAGGTGCCATATTGAGTAGCGGGTTCACTGAGGAGGATTTGGGGTTGGTCGGCATCCATGCTTTTCGTGCCGGACAGGAGGCGCTTGAGAGAATCTTCGGAGGGATCGTCGACGAGAGGTTGCAGCATGGAATCGACCGTGGCAATAGCGGCGTTGATAGCGCGGTGAGCAGTCTCGGCATGGGAGGTTCCACGCCAGGCCAGCAGGAGGTAGTGGGAGCCTCCGAGGTCGAGAGCGAGATCCGGAACCTGCTCACTGCCCTCCGGGGTGCCCGGCATGGGGTCGCCCGGTTTGACGACGGTGTACCCCACGGGGAGCTGCTCGCCGCTGACCAGGTGGCGGAAGGCGACGTGAACCACTCCCGGTGTGCCGCCCGTGGTGGGAGGGATCATAACCACGTGGGCGGGCTTGGTAGAGAAGTTGTCATCTTCGGTGTGCAGCGACCAGCGAGGTGACGTGTCCACGTATGCGCGCAGCAAGACGGGATATTTATTTTCGAGGAAGGAGAGGTTGGGGGTAAAAGAAACCGTGGAAGGTTCGTATTGCTCGGGAACGATAGGGATGACGAGGGATTCAGGACCGGTGAGGGAGTCGATGGGGAAGTGGATATCCTCGCTAGTATCGACAGGGCTGACTTCAGCAGCTACACTTTCGACGTCTCGGGGAACGTTGGCAAAATAGGCCAGCACGCAGAAAACGGCCGCCGTGCAGAGCCACCGGAGAAACCAGACGAAAAGCTGCACGAAGGTGCGCAGGTTGCGCAGATGCAGAAGCATCACGATGGACGAGATGAAGATGAGAGTGCAGGAGAGAAGGAAACTGGCCATGATGAGCGATCCTGCGTAGTCTGGCGCGATGTCACGCCACCCCCTCGGAAGCATACGAGGCCAGAGCAGGGGCAGGCAGCCGAGGAGCGCCGTAAGGCAGCAGATCCAGTGCCAGACGCGCGGACGGGAGATGAGGGGGAGCTTCATGGTGCGGATGGGAGGAATTCGTTGGAGTGTTCAAGAAAGAAGCGAGCCGTGGCAACCTCAAGCTCGTACTTCCATTCATCATCGGCGTTCATCAATCGGTCGAGTTCTTCAGGATGATCCCAATTTTTTGCGAGGGTTTCGTAGGCTTCTGCGGCATGGGGGGCGTGGATATTTCGCATGAGCGCGAAAAGCCTCGTTTGTTCTTCCCGGGGCATCTTGCCGAACCAAAGTTTTTCCAGGGAGGTGAGGAGCACGGCATCTTGCAGGAAAGGGGAGTCAGGCTCCCGGTTGTGTTCCGCGAGCCAAGAGGCGACCCCGTTGTCGCGCGCCTCCGGCAACCTTGCTGTCGCTAATTGGGCCGCGTAGGCGCCGGCGCGGAGAGGGAGAGAGTCGGCGTTGCAGAGGCGTTCAATTTTTTCGGCGGCATTGGGACTGTGAGCCAGCAGTTCGACGAGATCGGCGGCGTCTTCGTAGAGACCTGCCTTGGCAGCTTTGAGGGCCTGCTCTTCCAGAAAATCGGCAGGGAATGAAAGGGAAGGAGTATCGCGCAGGGCGTCGAGGACGGGACGGAGGAGCTCCCGGCTGTCTCTTTCCGTGAATGAAGGTTGTTGCCAGAGCGGGATAGCGAGGAGGGTGCGGGAACAGCGTGCGGGATCGACCTGAGTGAGGAGAGCGATGGCCGCATCCACCGCCTGCGGGTACATCTCATCGCTGCGCATTTCATCGGGCAGTGAGAAAACCGCCGCGATGGGGTCGAAGTGCGGAGAAAGTTGCTCTCCGGGATGAGGGGAAATGGCGGCACGACAGATATCCGCCAACAGGGTTTTCCCCGAGCTGAACTGCAGAGGCGGGCTTTGCAGCGTAATACCGCGTTCTCGCAGCTTGTCGAGCAGGTACGGCTTCATCGACAGAAAATCGTACGGACAGAACCCCGGGAAGTCCTCATCCTGTTGGGCGCGCGCATAGGGATCTGCACCGTTGTGTAAAAGAAATACGGCTACATCCAAGGCCTGTGGGAGGAGGGGAGAGTCCTGTTCGGTGGCGGACAGCTCTTGGGTCAAATTGAAGAGGGCTGTGTTGCCGGGAACGGAGTCTTTGGAGTCGGACACCTTAGCGCCGTGATTGAGGAGAAGTTTGATGCAGGCAGTGTGATCGCCGGGGAAACGGCAGCAGCCCACCGCGGCAGCGTGCAGCAACCCTTCTTTGCCAACCGCCGGGTTCTCCAAAAGCTTACCGAGCATACGAGGCCAGCCGTGCAGGGCGGGGGGCTGAGCAGATTCGGAGTCCGGACGAGCGCCTTTTTCCATGAGGTTCAAGATGACGTCTTCGTTTTCACAGACGAATGCTGCTTCCGTCAAAAAATCTCCTTTCTCATGACCGGATTGTCCAAAATCGGCGCCCTTTGCCAGCAGGATGTCAACCAAGTTGACGAGCACATCCGTCGGCGTGTCCGGGAACGCATAGGTGTCAACTGCCAACAGGAGAGGGGAGTCATCTTCGCGGTCGTGGGCGTTCGGATCAACGCCGTTCAGCAGCAGCCAACGCGCCAATTCAGGTTTTTTGAAAAAGCACGCCAGATGCAGCAACCGTACTCCGGAGCGGGCTTCTTTCGGCTTTACTTCCCTCGTGCGGGAAAAATCCTCAACAGTTTGGTGAAAAATTTCAATCAATTCAGGCTCGATGATGTCCCTTGCTGCCAGCTCCGGCAGATCGCGATCACGAATTTCGGCGAATTGTTCAGCGGCAAGCGCAGGGATGCGTCCCTCTCCCTCCTTGCTGCATCCGATAAGCAAGAGTGCGCATACCATCGCCGATAGAAGAACCCTCATCCTCATGCCCGCTACCATACCAGATTTATCTTCCGTTTGCAACGAGTTTCCCCGAGTTACGAATTACGAATTACGAATTACGAATTACGAATTACGAATTACGAATTACGAATTACGAATTACGAATTACGAAGTGTGCGTTGCGCAAATTTTTCGAATCATCAACGTGTTCGGGTGAGTTCTCGAGATCCATCATCATGATGACCGCTTGTTGTTATGATTTTTGATACGCATCAATGATGATATCAATCAATAAGAGCATTCTCTCTGTTGATGCACTTCTCTCAAATGCGTTTGTCCTGCCCCGAAGTCGGGCGCACGCAAAGCGTGTGGTAAGACCGATTAGCCAAAAGCGACAGCTTTTGTCCCAACGGGATGAGGAGTCGTGAGGCGACTCCGAAGCAAGCGCCGATGGGGCGGCGCTGAGTCAATGGGGTGCCAAGGCCTCAATGGAAGCAAAGCTGGGGAAACGACGTAGTGTAACATCAGGGGTTCTCCGCGCGAAGCGAACGAATTTTCTAAATCGTAAATCACCAATGGGTTTGCCGCTCGGGTTCTGTAAGCCGGATTCTGTCCGTCCTCTCGGACGGGGTGATCATTTTTCTCAGGAGCCTGTTGAGAGGATCCTGCCTCGCGGTGAAGCGAGGTGCAACTACTACCCGGGGGTCATTGAACGGGCAGGCTACCCTCCCCCTGTTTGTCTTGCATCACGCGGGGCTTGCCGTGCCCCCGTCGTTACCTTCGGGGCGGTGGGCTCTTACCCCACCATTTCACCCTTACCTTTGCAGGCGGTTTATTTTCTGTGGCGCTATCCGTCGTCGCGGCTTGACCCACGACTCCCCCACTTTCGTGGGGCGCGTTGCCTTTTGATGTCCGGACTTTCCTCTACGGGTTTGCACCCGCAGCGACCACCCGAACCCGAGCGACGACGCCCTTATACCACAGTTCTCGCTGAATGACAAGAGCAAGAAGCAAACGCATTAGAAATGCGTTTGCTATTTGCAAGACCGTCGACGGCTGTAAAACTGGTTGGACAAAAGAGCAGCTTTTGCCCGAAGGGCTCAGCGCCGATGGGGCGGCGTCGAGTCAATTTTTCGATTTACGAATTACGACATGGGGAGTTCGGCGGCTACGCCGCGAATTTGGCGAACGAGAAGACTTCTTCAGAGACATCATCATGATGACCGCCGGTTGTTGCCTCAAGCTCGCCCCACCGAAACGCGCGAAGCGCGCATTATTTCCAAATCGTAAATCGTATATCGTAAATAGGCAAACGCATTTGCGTTTGCCCTGGTCTCAATCTATATTCAATTGACAGATCCCTTTCTCTTCTCTAGGATAAGTGGGAGATGAGGCGTTTTTCGGGCATCTTCGTGATAGGGGTGGCACTGGCAGTCGGGCTTTCCGGTTGCGAGCGCCCGCTCACGCCGTCACCGAGGCTGAGTAGTCCGAGTCGTTCGGTGCAGTCCGACGAGGAATTGACGCAGAAATTGCGGAAGGAATGGGAAGAACTGAAAAAAGTGAAGATGACAGAAGGCGAGCGGCAGGAGCTGATTCGTCAGTACAACACCGACGTGTTTTTGTTGCTGAACCGGTTGAGACGGGACGCTCTGAGGTATGGGAAGAAGCTGCCTTACGAAGTTGTGATGGACGAGCAAGGAGGCAGGCATTCGGTGCTTCTTGAGCGTCTGTTCGATGACCTGGCGCCGGCTAAGGACATCCGCATGACGGACCTGAAGGAGCGTTACATCGTGCCGGGTCTGGGTGTACCGCTCGTCGGCATTATCCCTGCCGGAAAGTTGCACGACAGCGACCGGATAGCGACCTTTCACGCTCACGGGGCCGTGCGCACCTTGACGGCTCTGGTGGAGTTCAAACCATGCGGGAGGCAGACTCGTCCGTTGATACGGTTGATTCCGCGGCAGGACAAGGAACGCGTGCAGGTGGGACGTTTATCCTATCCCCTCTCGGCTGATTTCTCCGCTGCCATCGAGATGTACTGGAGACTCACTGAGGTGGACAAGGGACGTATCCTGGGGCTGTTGCGTCCGCAACCGGAAAGGGCAGTTGCAGGACTCACCTGCATCGAGCGCTACGATCCGGATAAAATCCCGGTGGTGCTCGTCCACGGGCTGGTCTCCAGCGCCGCGACCTTCAGCAACCTCGTCAACCGTCTCCAAGCCGACCCCAAAATCCGCCACCATTACCAATTTTGGTACTTCAATTACCCCACCGGCACGGCATGGACGATCAGCGCGGCAGCCTATCGCAAAGCTCTGCGGGAAGCCCGCGAGAGGTTCGACCCCTTGGAAACGAACGAAAACTGGGAGAGAATGGTGGTCGTGGGGCACTCCATGGGCGGACTCATCACGCGCTACAGTCAGTGTACCGAACCGTGGAAAATACTGGAAGCCGCCCGCACCTCCCACAACAGTCTCGTTGACTTCTTCTCCGGGAAATACGTGAACGCACCCCTCCCCTCAAACCGGTTGCGAGAAATGAAGGAGGTCTATTATTTCCGCCCCATAAAGGCGAGTCAGGTGGTGTATATGGCAACCCCCCACCGCGGAACGCCCTTTGCCCGCAACCGCTTCGTTCTTCTCCTCAGCAATATGGTGCGTCTGCCTCAAGTCGTTGTGGAAGAGGCTTTCAGTATCGCCACCTTGCAACGGGACAACCTCATCACCAACCCGCGCCGCCTCACCGAATGGTACACCAGCATCCGCCAGCTCTCCCCGGACAGTTACTCCATTCGTGGTCTCTCCAGCCTCTCTGTCCGCAATGTCCCCACTCACTCCATCATCGGCGACCGCGGACGCAACAACTCCCCTCACAGCTCCGACGGCGTCGTTCCCTACTGGTCCTCTCACATCCCGTGGGGCTCGGAATGCATCGTTCCCTCCGGTCACTCCGTGCAGGACACGAAAGAAGCGGCTGAAGAAATGAAACGCATCCTCCTCAACTGCCTCCACCTCCCGCCGCTTTCTAGCCAACGACCCTCCCCACGTCGTTAAAAATTCCGCTGCGCTTCTGCTCCGCTTCCATCGTCCATAATCAATGTGTTATGTTGCATCACCCGCCGATAACTGCGTGTTGGGATTACTTTTTCTTGGGCCGAATGTCAGAAAATGCATCAGTGACAGAAGTTTTGCTTGACGTGGCTCCGGAAATAAGTATAATACTTTCCGCGAATCGAATAACCTGTTTAAGGCTATGTCAAGAATCTGTAACATCACGCTCGCTATCCCGCACAAGGGACGTCGCATTCATCGCTCCGGTCTTGCCAAGAAGAAGGGCGGTATCGGGCGCCACGTCACGAAAACTGTCAACCGCACCGTTTATCCCAACCTTCAAGAGAAACGCGTTTGGGTGCCGGAACTTAATGGAGGACGCGGAGGTTTCATTCGTATGAAGCTCTCTTGCAGGGCGTTGCGAACCATCGCCAAGAACGGCGCTCTCAACACCCTCCGAAAAGCAGGCATCCTCTACTGATTTTTTTGCGACTGCTTTTGAACGGTTGAGCCACTCCACGTGTCTTACCCCTCGATCAGGTTATTCACCGGGAATCGTCCCTGAGTCGATTTTCTTTTTAATCAGTATAAACGCCATGACACCTCAACATACGAAAATCTGCCTTCGGATCAATGATGAGAATCAAAATCATCATCTTTGGAACAATCGGGGCGTCTGGTGGTGTCACGTCACAGTCCACAAACCCGATGCCACGGCTGAGAGACTTCGCTTCTCCCTGCGCACTCGTGACATTGAACGCGCTCGTTCCCTTCGGGATCGCATTTTTCGGGATATCCAGCGCCACTTCGGCGTCGTCGCTTGATGGGGCAATTTCGTTGCTGTTACTTGCCACGACCCGATAAGAGGGATCAGGAGGCAGTGAGATCAGCGGGAAGGTAGTGGATCTGGCGAATGACTCTTGCCCAGCGCATAAAAGCGTCCTCTCTTCGTTTGTCGCTCGGTTGATTGGGGACGGCTGCTGCGGCCCATCGGGATACTTTTTCCGCTAGGTCGGCCGCTTCGCTGTAGTTTTCCATCTGCAAAAGCCGGTACACAGCGCCGGCTCCGGCGTAATAGTACATAAAGCGACAGGTCTCGCTTGCCGTGCCCCCCGCGTGATTCTCGTCGTTCATCACGTCAAGGTAGTCCTGCAGAGCCGTATCGTTGCGGGAGGCGCGGGTGCAGAGTGCGGCGTGTTGCAGACGTGCCCTCGTGAGCCAGACGTGTGGAAGCTGCGGAATGGAAAAGATGTTCTCACAAGCGGAAATCGCGCGCGTCAGGGCGTCTTTCTCGGAGGAATAGCTCAAGGAGTCGACCAGCACACTGTAATAAGCGGCCTGTTGCTCAGCCGGGAGATGGGCAACATCGAGACCGGCCAGCAGGGAGAAGGCCTCGCCCATCCGGTTGATGCGAGAGAGCACACTGGCCCTCTCGATGGTAGCCACAGCGGAGAGGGAGCTGTCCTGGCGCACGCAGTCGGCGAAGAGTCGGGAGGCGTGCTGCAGGGAAGGAAGGGTGCCGCAGCGTTCACATTCGCGACCGGCGTAGAGAAGCGAGGTGGCCTTTTTTTCTCCGGGAGGTTGAAGGAGGGAAAGCTCCAGGAGGATATCGCGGGCAAGAGCGTGCTTGCCGTGCAGCGATAAACGATCCGCCAGGTGAAGGGCGATGGCTTCCTTGCGCGCGGGTGTGGAAGCTTCCTCGTAAAGGCGCCGCAGCAACGAGTCGGCATCTGCCTGCTCCCCGTCCGGCAGGAGATCCGCCGCGAGTTCCACGAGTGCGGCGTAATGCAGTTCCTGTTCATCCGTCCACTTCGCCCTCTCCTCCTTCGTGCAGCGGAGGAGCTTTTTGATGGCGGCGGAGGGGTCGTCCTTCATGGTGAGTCCCATTTCGGTCAGCATGACATTCGTGCGTTGTTCGTCAGAGGCTTGCAGGTTGAGGACCTCCTGCAACTCGCGGAGGGCTCGCTCTCTTTGGGAGGGAGGAAGAAGCTGCGCGTGCGCCAGGAGGACAGCTCTGCGTGATCGCTGTTCCATGGGCGTGTTAAGAAGTTGTTCGCATAACTGAGAGTTCCCGGCATTCATGGCGCAGATGAGAGCGTTGACCAAGGCCGGTGTGCGCAAGGACTCATCCGCCGTCTCTGCACTGCGGAGGAAAGTTTCCGCTGCGTAGGAATCGCCCAGCTCCGTGCTCTGCGCCTTGAGGAAAAGCTCCCGAGCATCATCGTTTTCCCCTCCGTTAAGACTGTTGAGAAGGGCGTGGTAGGGGAGGGTTTGACTCACGTCACCGTGAGCGAGCAGGTAACGGATGTGCTCTTGGAGGATGGCACGGGTTGCCGGCTCGCCGGGGAGTTCAGCTGCTGCCAGGTTGGCCAGGGATGAGGTGTCTCTACCCTGTGCGTGGTGCAGACGCATCATGGCGAGTATGGCGAGAGCCGCCCGATGGGGGTGAGATGTGTCCTCCATCCATTCCTGAAGTTTTTCGCGGGTATACTCGCTTTTTTCGATAGAACCGTGCGCGTGCAGACGTCGGAATGCTTCCTCCAACAGGGGAGAATCAGCGTTGGCTGAAATAAATTGCAGAAGGGTTTCTTCTCCCTTACCGACATCTTCTTCCGTCTCCTCTGCACCGGGAATTTCATTTTCGGGCTGAGGGTTGGTCTCTTCCTTATCGTAGTAGAGTTCGGCCAAGGCGAGGCGAACGCGTTGGCGCATGGTAGCAGAGAGTGTGGAATCATTCTCCAGAACGCGAGCGCGTTCAATTCCTTCGTTAAAATTGCCTTCATGGCGCAGGGCGTGGATGCCGAGCAGCTTAACGAGAGGTTGGAGTTCCGGGTTCTGTTCCGCCTTCGCGCGCAGGCGGTCAAAGTCCGTGAGGTCAGAGACGGAGGAGTAACGCAACTGTTGCTCCACCAGACAGGCGAGGGCGAGGGATGCTACCTGTTCATCTTTGCACTGGGAGAGTTCTCCGGCTATCGCCGCCATATCCAGCTCCGGACACAACTGCGCACAGTACAAGAGGCCGCGAGCTGCATAGGGGAAAAGGGCGTGCTGCGGAGACACCGTGCGGAGATAGACCGAGGCCTCTCGCGGCCGCTTCAACTCCAGGAGAATTCTCCCCATCCAGAAGGCGTATTCCGGGCTTTGGGCAGAGGCAGGCTCAGAGGTCGAGAGGACTCGGAGAGCCTGCAGCGGCTCACCTTTGCGCAGAAGTTGTTCTGCCTCATACACGGTGTCTCCGTACGCTGCGCAGAGAAAACCCGACAGAAGCAGGGCTGTGATCCGGGTTGCTTTCATGGTGTCGGGGAGGGAGGAGGAGACGTGGTTTTCTGACGGAAGAATTGATCGACGTAGCGACGACCGGAAACCGTGAGCGAGGCGTCAACGCTGCTGTTTTTGACGCGGTTCATGGTGACGTTCTGCTGGGGTGTCGGGAAGGGGAGGCAGCGGATGACTTTCGGTTCACCGGTCTTTTCCTGAGAAGGATAAAAACCGAGCGGTATTCCCTCCCGGCTGAACGATATATCCATGGATGACGTCTGTGGGGTCACGTGCCCCCGCAGCAGAAAGGGATGGCGCTTGAGGATGTCCAACGGCTCGCCGTTGTAGGGAACTCGAACGCGGTAGTGTTCCTTCAAGGTCTCCCAATGTCGAGCTATCGAGACAGGTCTGCCCTCGTAGCCCTCCCGCAGCAAGGGAGAGGGATCGATCCCAACGAGGTTGAGTCCATTGAAGAGACCGTGTTTGTTGTTCGGCGGGCAGAAAGTGTCGTACGCGGAATTGATCATGAGGCAGACCTCAAGATGCACGTGAGAGCGTTCCCTGTTGATACCGGCTCCGCTGTGTCCCATGCGACCCAGCACGTTACCGTTGCCAATTTTTTGACCGATGGAGCAACGGATCTCGGCCAGGTGGGCGTACAGGCTGTAGATAATTCCCTCCGGCACGGCGTGAGCGACGACCACGTAGCGTCCGTAGTTGCTCAACCCGGGCTTTCCGTTCACGTACGCCACGACCCCCGGTGCGATCGGGTGCACCTCGTCCAGCGGCTCTCCCTGAGCATCGCGCCGCATGGGCTTGATGTCGATTCCTTCGTGTAGCCGACCGTATAGGATGGAGCCGTCCGACGCGCGGAAGGGGTTACGCACCATACCGTAGCCGCCGGCCTCCCAGGGCTTGCTCTTCACTCCCTCAAACGTGCGGTCGCAGTACATCAAAAAATCCTCTCCTCTTCCATCGACCAAAGCGTGGTTTCCCGTGGGGAATCGGTACACGAGATCAACCCCGCCTGCGGAGAGCGTCCACACCCCTCCGAGCAGCGCACACAACTGGATGAGCTTCCCTCGCATCACGAGCCGCTGGAAAAGATCTCCCCGATCACTCGTCCGGTGTGGTCCTTCTTCTGGTTCCTGTCATCCCTCTTTAACTTGGGCAGAGGACGCGGATTCTTCTTCTTGAAGCGTTTCTTTTCCATCTCCGGATTTTCCGGTTTGATGTCGCGGGCTATTTGCTTCAGGTCGTAACCGTTCAGCCCGTTCCATATCACGAGTTTTCCGTCTGTGATCGGTCCGTCAATGCGCAAAGGCTGGAACGCCAGACCGTTCACCACCGGCAGTATCAGCATTCCCTGTCGGTTGATTGTCGCAGAATACAAGCGGTTCACCCATTCCTTCTTCAAGGTGAATACCACCCCGTAGCTCCCATCCTGCATGCTCATGAATGAGTGGAAAGAGGCTATGTTTCCATGCGTCACGATCGGCATTCTCGTGTACGGTCTTCCGTTGTACATCAGAATGAATTTTGTGCTCGTTCCTTCCGTGCTATCCGCCTCCGACAGGAAGAATATCGGGTAAGGCTTCTGTTGGCAGGCGCTCAATGCCAGCAATACCACGCTCATCAGTATTCCGTAAACTTGTCTCGCTCTCTTCATAGGCTCTCCTTCCCATCCTACCACACTCCTCCCAACCGTCAAGTCAAATAGGATACGCACCCAGGGCAAACGCGTTTGAAATGCGTTTGCCTATTTACGATTTACAAGACGCCCGACGGTCCCGTATAGGGCGCACGCATAGCAGGCGGTCTGGGCGGTTGGACAAAATGCGTGAGCATTTTGCCCGCAGGGCGCTGAGGCAGTGTGGTTCCGAAGCTCTCTGTTGATGCACTTCTCTTAAATGCGTTTACCCTGGAAACGCACTGGGACAAACGCATTTGAAAATGCGGACACCCATTTACGATTTGCGATTTGTTCTTCATCTACGCAATGAACACATTATTAACAAATGATTCGTAAAAATCAAAGCATCTTCATACGTGTATCCCCCGTCCGCGATGAAGTAAATTCCTTCTTCTTTATATTCTTTTTGAAGATGAAATTCATTGAATTTCAGTCGATATCTGTATCTAAACAAAGGGAATTGCGTATCTCTTTTCGAAGGAGATACGCAAGCAAAAAAATGCACAACATTGAAAAAAGTTTCATTGGAAAACTATTCGTTTGTAAAAAAGGTCAATCGACCTTGCTGTTATTGTCCGAGCATGTTGTTCATATTTGTTTTATTTTGAGCGAATAACAGATTTTCTAACAGCTCATCTCTTTCGAAAAGAGATATACTGTCGGAATAAAGGGAGTGCGATGTCGTGTCGATGCGCTGCATCGTGCTTTCGAAATCGTTTCAGTTTACTTTTCCATTCTTTTCTAGCAATGAAACTCCACTTACCTTCGGGATTCCGCAAGGCGCTGATGGCATGCCTTGCAGCGGTAGCTTTGCCGACTACATTTCCTTCCACCTTTGGTTCAGCTTCCGGCATAGCAGCGATGATGTTCCTGTTCACGAGTCAACGCGTGGCGGCGAATTTCGGTCCGGCTGATGTTTCGTATAGTTCTAGAGATTACGAGGATAATGTGAGCATTGACGGCGATACAGATCTGGTTATTAAAAGGGGGACACAAGTTGATCAAAACAAATTGCATGTGATGGGAGGGAGTGACGCTAATCTGAAGATAACGGCAGAAGACACTTCAGAAGGGCGAATTTACATCCTGGATGGTGGCGGTTTTAAGACGTTTCAATCGATCTGGCTGAGTCAGGGAAATTATGAAATTTATTCCAACGATGGACAATATGCCATAGACACAACGCTCCGGAGCTTGTACGTGGCGGGAGACAATGCCCATCTGACGTTCAAGCGGTATGCCGGCGATGCTGAAGGGTATTTTGGAGAACACAAACTCGGAGCGGATTTCTATATTGGACGGACAACTTCGACAGTAGGCGATGACGATGTCGGAAAGGTATTTAACTTAAAACTTGAGTCGGGAATCACGGTGGAGACGAGCGGTTCTCTGACAGTACAGGATGCTTTTGGTTACATCTGTCTGGCGAATGAGGACGGTAATAAAAAAGCAGCTCGCCTCGCCTTTGACGGGAGTGTCAGCGGTGCCACCTTGAGGCTTGATTCAGGGGCGAGAGATAATGTCAAGGCAGCTGGTACACTCTACCTGGGAACAGGCGGCGAATTAACGGAGACGCTCCAGCTTTTTGACAAGGCAACCGTCGTTCTGGGCAACGGTTCCACTTTAAAGGTGGGTTCTTTTAACTCGCAGTGGACTTCCGGTACGATAACGACGGAAAATGATGAGACTGCCACACTGGAGATCACCAAGGGTGCGGGTATGAACGTTGGGTTGTTGAGCATAGGTGCTGGCGTTACTCTTAAGATGAATGCTACTGCCGACGATGGCAAGCAGATACTAGCAGCAGCGAATCCCGCTTCCCAAAATTCCTCGAGTCTCAACGGGAACCTGTGGATTGTACGAGGCACGCTTGAACTGCAGGGCTCTGATTCGGATTACACCATTGGCGGAAACATACAGATTGACGGCGGCATGCTTCAATTTGATAAAAGCACGACCGTAGTCGGGGGTATCAGGTACAACGTGGAAAGCAATTCAGCTTTTAGTTATACCTCAGGGATCACGGTAAAAGGGAACTGGGACATTCAAAAAGGGGTGGCAGAGGACGCGATGTCTCACATGGTATTTGGAGATGCCATCACATTGGATGGGAACATAATTCTCTCAAACAATTCAGTCGTGCAGTTTGGCAACGAAAGCGGAGCCGCTTCCACTGTCAAAGGAAAGATCACCGATGCCGAGGGAAGCTACGGCGAAGTGTGGGTGGAAAACGTTGGCGTCAATTTTGACGATGTTGTTGAGTTGAAGGGAGCCCTCCGCTTCGGTTGGGGTGGCTTTATTAGTCTCAAAACAAAGCTGGTGGTCGGTTCTCTCCTTCTCGACAACGGCGACCACCAAACGACATTTGCAAGGGCGGCGGGCGTGGAGGAGGATGTGCAGGTGATTCTCAAACTCTCCGAGGAGGAGGGGCATTTGAGTAGACTAGGGCGCAATGGGGAGGGTGGTGCAGAAATTAGCTCCGGTGTTTTAACGTACAATGACCCCAATTTCCTCGGACTCTTCGGACAGGGTGTCGTCTTTGGTGTGGAGGGAGGGGGAAAAACACTTATCTTGCGAGGGGGTGGCACCACGGAGGGAGGTCTGACCATCGGCGAAGGCGCTACGTTGCAGCTGGACGGCGGAGACTCCGGCGCAGACTTTACCGTGGGCGGGAAAATTTCCGGCGATGGAACGCTCAGGATTGTGACAGGGAATGATGGAAAATACCTCACACTGAATGCGGGAGGCTCCATTGGATCAATTGAGATGAGCCGCTGGGGAGGACGGTTTAAAATCGGAGCAAATCTGACTGTGGGGGGCATGACGGAGGATGCACCTGTGAACACAGACTACAACAGGAAGAGGTCGGTGGACAGCAGTGACGAGGCGGACCATTCGTTCATTCTGGACGTGGCGCAGGGCAATCACAGCGTGGAGAAAGTGCAGTTCGACGAACGCATCAACATTGTCAAGAGAGGGAATGGGAAACAGACGTTCAGGGAGGCAACGGTCGGCGGTGATGTGACGGTGGAAGCCGGTGAGTTGGCATTCAGTGCGACAGAAGAGATGACCATCGGCGGCGCTGTGAGCATCTCAGGGGGAACGATGAGCTGGAGCGGCGGAACCCTGACGGTCACCGGGCAGCTCTCGTCAAGCGATGGAGGAACGCTTTCTGTGGCGTATGGTGAAAACACCAAGTTGACGCTCACCGGCGGGGTAGGAACCGCCCTCTCCCTGACACTCACGGGGCTCACGTACAATGTCGTTGATGGCGACGGCTGGGCCTTGTTCGGCGAATCGTGGAATGACGAATGGAAAGGCAAGATCACGGTGAACGGCTCTGTGGTGAATGAGGGACAACGGTACAAACTCAAGATTGATGACAGCACGCATCACATTGTCCTGGGGGACGAAATAGAGGTGCAGAGTCTCACGTGGACAAGCAGTAGCGCGGAGGACACGCTCAACTGGAGCGGGAGTAGTGAGTGGGATGGAAGCAAAACCTTTGAGGACTACGATGGAGTGACCCTTGCAGGGGGCTCCACAGGCGGCAAGGTGCAGCTGAGCATGGATGTCATCGCCGACAGCCTGACCGTAACGGGCAGCAACAATGCCGTCGTTACCCTCCTGGGAACAGGCACGCTCAACGTGGACGGTGAGTTGCAGGTGGAAAGGGGAGCCACACTCTCCGTCGGCGGCAACGTGACATTGCAATTCGGGTCTGTCGGCGAATCAGGCTTAGAAGGGAAATTGGAGGTGACGGCGGACGGCGTCATCAAGCCCACAGACGGAGCCACGATTACCTCCCTCAACGGCGCAGGAGGGACCATCGATCTCTCCGCGCTGAGCGGCGAACAGGAGAATGACAAGACCTTCACCGTCACCACCCTGACGTTTACCTCCGAAACGACGACCACGGTGAGTCTCGGTGATTCCGGCGTGTTGAGCACGAGCGCGCAGGTGAACGGCAGCGGGGCGGATTTGATTATCGACACCGGCACGGAGGAACACGGCGGTGGAACCCTTGGACTTAAGATGACCGGAGGCGGCACGCTGGGCAGCCTCCAATGCAAAGGGGAATCAAGCGGGGTGTATGTGACGGCTGAGCTCAATGGAGAATGGACCTTGGAGAAGGAGAGCAACTTGGGAAGCTTGCAAATGAATTCCGAAACCAATCTGACGCTCATCCTAGGAGACACATTCTCCCTCAACGGTTTTGGCGCCGTAGCTTGGGGCACAGGAGGAACGAAGCTGGAAATTCTGGCTGACAGGGACAATGTGGACTTTGTCTATGACAGCAAGTTTTCCAACAGGGACGTTTGGCTTAATAAGGACTCAGGTTCGTTTGTGATAGGTGACGAAACGCATTCTGTCGATTTCATCGTGAAGCATATCCGGGATGACAACTTCACAGGATTCGGCATGCACACTTTCAGTCTGACTGGGAATCTTGAAATACAAAAAGGTAAACTTCAATTTTATTCTGTAGCGGAAGGGACGATAAAGGGAGAACTTTCAGGCGCGGGAACATTAAGCTTAACGGAATCAAATTTTACTATCGGGACTGTCAACGGCGCCGGCAGCATCGGTACACTTGAGTTTCGCGGCTCGGACGGTGGAGCTACAACTACGGTGAAGCTCGTCGGCGACCTGACCGTGAAATCGGTCACTAAAACTCATGATTCACACAATATTGACGGTCAAGGCATCCTTCAGAGAGCGGGGGAGGCAATGGCAGCGAACGTTTACCTGCTGATCGACACGGGGGCGGAGGTAACGGAGGAAACAATCAATGTGTTTGAGGAGAGGTACGCTGCGGTGCAGAGGTTCGAAGCTAACACGGGCATGGGCAAGGCGGGTAGCGGGGAATTGAAATTGAGTGCGGAGGAAGGAGCCGAGACGATGGCGACACCGTTCAAGTTAGCGGCGGGGACACTGACGTGGACGGGAGGGACGCAGGAGATGAGCGACTTTACGGCTGTGAGCGGCACAACGCTGAAAGTGACGGGCGGCAATTTGCAGCTTGGTACGTTCAGTGGTGAACTCACAAGCTTGAACCTGTCGGGAAGAGGAGTTCTCACGGCAGGTGGAGGCGTGTTGACGGTCGGTAGCATCGAGGTGTCGGGTACGGACGCGAGATTGGAAATTGATGCGGCCGGTCGTGCTCAGATCAAATTGGTATCCGCCGGAATAATCAGTAACGACGGAGGGAAACTAACAATCGACGTGCAGAACGTGTCCGGCGCGCACTACCAGTTGTTCGATCTTGGGGATGCCGCGCCGGATTGGTGGACTGAATGGTACAGACAATACAGGCAGTATGTGAACATCGTCGCGGGTAACGTGAGCGGTGTATGCCTCAATGAGGACGGAAGCATCGACATCATGCCGGGTGATGGAGTGACATGGGTTGGCGGCGGAGATAACAACACGTGGAGCAACGAATCCGATGCCGAGTGGAAGCCGAACCTTCAGCCCAACGAGCAGCATGTGCATTTCGTGAAGGACACGGAGGGAGAAAAACACGAGGGAACGGTGCGAATCGAGGGCTCCGTGACTCCCCGCAGCGTGTACATCGACGGTGGAACGTACACCTTCGTGAACGCGGAGAATGAGGGGGGCCTGGACATCGCGGAGGGCGGGATGCTGCAGGTGTCGGAGGGGGCAACACTGCACCTCAACCTCAAGAACTCGAGCATTCCGACCGTGGATCTACAGGGCACGCTGGGCCTCGGACATGCGGAGGCTCTGCCGACGAGCGGTACCAAACTGCAATTCAACGGAGGTGTCTTGCTGTACGATACGGAGGGTGTCGCCACGGACGTGAGTTCCCTCGTGAATCGTGAGAACAGCACAGGAGACGTGAGGGTGCGGGTGGAAGATGCTGTGGGAGGAGTGGTCTGGGGCAGCAGGAATTCGGCAGCAAACAGCGGCGTCGGTCTCGCGTTGGACAGCGGGCTGGACAAGAGCGGCACAGGCAACTTCACTCTCGCGTGGAAAGATGACGGCAAGACCGAGCACGGGGGAAAGGTCACTGTGGAGGAGGGCATACTCACTCTCGATGTGGCGGCGAACAGCAATGCTCAACTCACCGGCGGAGTCGAGGTGGACGGCAAGGGAGAGCTGGCATTGCAGGTCGGCTCCGGTTCGCTTTCTCTGAGCGGCGATGTCAGTGGGGACGGCAAGTTGTCGGTGAGTCAAGGAGCGGTCTCGCTGAGCGGCAACAACACGATCAAGCAGATTGAACTGGGGAACGGTACCACCACGACCATCAACGGCGATAACGCCTTGGGTGGGAACGACACCACCCTCATCCTCTCCGGCGGAACGATTGCTGCCTCTTCTGCAGCGCAGGTGCAGGCGGGGAAAGTGACCGTGAACGCCGACACGACGCTTGACGGCGACATCACCCTGACCGGAACCTTGGAGGGGAGCAGCTCCCTCACTGCAGCGGCAGGAAAAAATGTCTCGCTGAGCGGCGATATCGCGGGTTACACGGGTACGTTGGGGACAGAGGAAAAGAGTACGTGGAGTTTGAGCGGGAGAGCGATCGGTGCGGACGGCAGGTTGAATGTGAATCTCGGCGGGAAAGGAACCTTTGAGGTGCGTGGCGACAGTGATGTCTTCCTCAGTGGCATACTCGGGCATGCCGGGGATTCCTTTACCTTGAAGAACGGCGGTGACGGTGAGCTCATTATCACGAGCAGCAATACGGATGCGACCGGCGTGTCGCTTGATGTCAGCAGGGGGAAAATCGTGTTGGGCGACACGGAACACGCCATCGACTGGAAGGGACAGAAGATTTCCGGAGAAGGGGAGCTCGTGTTAAGAAATGTGACTCTGGGGGAGGGAGGATTCACGAGCCGTGGCTCTCAATCCAAGTTACGAGTCGAAACAGCGGGGGCCTCCGTTGCCGGGAATCCCGGAGGTCTGGTGGATCTGGGTGGGATGGATGTGTCAAAAGGGGTGCTCAGCGGCATCGTTGTCAATGAGCGAGGTCAGCTCAAGGGCGTGCGGGGTACCATCACGGTGGGAGGCAGTCGCGGTATAACAGTGGACATCTATCTTTCGAGGGAGAATGTCGGAGAGGGGGCGATGTCCGCCGTCGTCGGCAGTGAGGAGGGCGTGACCTTCGACGTTAAGAGAAGGAATTCGCTCAAGTTGCATCTAGGAGCGAGTGCGGCGGGAGCGATTGCCGAGAGTTTTCAGGACACGGAACAAGAAGGAACCGGAACTGCGGTTCTCTCTGTGGTAGAAAATGGAAGCATCGGTGACTCCGGGTCGGACGTGAGCTCCTATTTCGACGTGAGCGAAGAGGCGCAGGCTGTGCTCGATGTAACAGGCGCTCATGTAGAGAAGGATGAACAGGGTCGCATCATCATCACCGGGAGCGCGGCGGATGTCTATATCGTGCGCGATGAGATGACGCTGGAGGGGGATGGCACGGGAGTGCTCGCAGAAAGCAAGGCTACTCTTCTCTCCCGGGAGACAAGCAAGCTCCATCTTCTTCAAGAAGGTAAGGATGGAACGGACGATGATATAACAATCAGAAATCTCGTGGGTGTGAGTGGCAGTGAGCTCACGGTTGAAAACCAAGCGGGGGATGCTGAAAACAATCGCTTCACCGTCCACTTCAACAACACGAAGGCGGATATCACGCAGGAGGATGTGAAGGGCGAGGGGAAGGCGGAAGACGTGGAGGGGCAGGATACGACCTTCTACGGTTCCTTCACGGCAGGCGTCGGAGTGGATGTGGAGAAGAAGGGACTGGGAACCTTCACGGTGGGTGGTAACTACACGCTGAAGGATGGTTCTACGACCATCACGCAGGGACGTCTCGTTCTCAAGGGCGAGAAAAATAGCATGGAGAATCTCGTCTTTAACTACATGGGCGAACCGGATCCGAACGGTCACCAAGGAGATCAGCTGAAAGCTGAGGAGCGTGGACTTGTGCTGGCCGGGGGCGGCAAGACGACCATTAGCGGGACAATCAAGGAGAGCGAGGATGCGGAGGGAGGCGGGAGCGATGCCATCGAGATAGAGGACGATTCGGAGCTCGTGCTCACCGGCAGCAACACGCTGGAGCACACCTCAATCACCGCCGATGATGCGGAGAATGGAGGCGGGAAACTGACGATTGAGGGCGAGGGAGCGAGTCTCACGCTGAAAGGGGGAGACTCCCAACTCTCCGGGGTGGATGTGGAGCTGAAAGGAGAAGGAAGCGCGTTGGACGTGGGTGGCGCCAAAAATGAGGTCACTTCCCTCTCCGGCAACGGTGTCCTGAAGAGCACCGCAGGGGCGGAGCTTTCCTTGGGCGGCGGCTCCTTCTCCGGTACGTTGGACTGCTCGCCCGACAGCTCGACCGGAAAGGCCGGCAAGTTGGTGGTGGAGAAGGACTCTGACTTCACGCTGGATAACGTGGTCACCGGGTCTGATGCGACCAAGGCGTGGGACGTGCAGGTGCGGGACGGAGGAGCGTTGACCATCGATGTGAGTAAAAAAGGGGCGGAGGAAGGCATGACTTTAGGCGATGTGGACCTCGGCTCCGGCAACACGACCACCTTCAAGGTGAACAGCGACACCTACGAAACGACGACCGTGCAAGGCAATTCCCTCACGTGGGGAGAGGACAGCACGATTGTGCTGGAGGCATCGGCCGGGGAGACTGCTTGGGATCCGAGCAAGGGAGATCTCACCTTGGGCAGTTACGGCAGCATAGACGGCAAGGTGGCTGATTTGGAGGTTCAACTTCGTGGGGACGCCTTCCTCATGTCGGACGTGACGGGCGTGAAGGAGAAAGACGGGAAAGTGGTTATTGAGTTGAGAGAGACTAAGGATAATAAATTTGAGCGCGCCATACCGGGCGGCGAGAAGAATTCTATGGCAGGGTCGCAGATGTTCTGGGGCTCGCTCAAGGACAAGACGCAGTTTGAGACGCTCATGGATATTCTCTCCAATCCGGATTCCGACTACGCGAAGATGGTGCATGGACTCGTCGGACTGATGGATTCCGGCAACAAGGCAGAGCTGGAGCGAGCTCTCGCCGCCGGTGCCGGTTCATCCATCTCAGTTCTCGGACCCGCGCTCGTGCAGGACCTGCACCGCCAGCTCGGCGCCATCCGCAACCGCACGACCACCATGGCGAATGAGGTCACGTACGATTCGTACGACCAACTGCCGATGTGGCACGCCTGGCTCAATGCCGAGGGCAACTACCACAAGATGGACTCCGACGGCTTCGCCCCGGGCTACACGCTCAACAACTGGGGCGGCACGGTGGGTGTGGACGCGGATGTATCGGAACGCACAACGGTAGGACTCGCGCTCACGGCGATGTACGGCGACCTCAAGACGGAGAGCACGGATGTGGGCAAGGGAGACCTGGACACGACGTACTTGTCGGCGTTTGCGCGCACGACGAAGGGAGCGTGGATTCACACCTTCGTGGTGAGCTTTGGCATGGCGGATGTGAGCCTGAATCGCACGGTGAACGCGGGCGGCGTGAACTACCGCACGCAGGGTAGCACGGATGGATATGCCGTGGGCGCCATGTATGAGGTAGGCTACACGAAGCTGACGAACCGGAGAGGGACGATGGCGTTCCAGCCTGTGTTCAACGTGGAGATACGCCATGCGGCGATCAAAGGCTACACGGAGACGGGGAGCGATGCGGGACTTAAGGTGGACGACATCGAGCAGGATGTGGTGACCTTCGGGTTCGGCGCGAGATTACAGAGCATCGTCGGAGAGAACATCTACAACCGCACGTCGATCCTCGAGGGACGCCTGCTGGTGAAGGCCGATGTGGGAGACAACACGGGAGTAGCGAAGAACTCTCTGATAGGGGCGTCGACGGTGGGAGAGGTAGAGAGTGCGGAGGTAGGAGCGCTTGGGATAGAAGCGGGGATAGGGCTGACGATACCGCTCGGGGCATCGGCGGGCAGCGTGTTCATGGATGCCTCGGCAGAGGTGCGCAGCGGCTGGACCAGCTTCAATGCGACCGTTGGCTATAGAATCAACTTCTGACGAAGTGTGATTCTATAGCCTAAGTCAACTATAATAATTAAGGTCGGCGAATTTTTATTTTACGCTAAGAAAGGTCAGCATAGCTCCGCTTATGGGGGGGCTTTCAGCCTCCCCATTCCCCTCTGACCAGGGAGAGAGCTCCTCGCTCTCTCCCTTGGATCCCTCTCTGCGGGGGGATTCCTTAGATGGGGAGGGCTGCTCATCCCTCCCCTAACCCC
>CANPXA010000002.1 GCA_947585525.1 uncultured Akkermansia sp.
CACCACCTACGGCAAGGAGGACACCTATGTGCTCGATTTCATGAACGAGCAGGACGAGATTAAGGAGGCCTTCCAGCCCTTCTATCAGGAAACCATGCTGGAGGGCGACCTGAGTTTAGACCTCATCTACCAGACCAAACGCGACTTGAGGGAGTTTAACGTGTACCACGATGACGACGTGGAGAAGGTCGCCACGGAATACACGCGCCACAGCGAACAGCAAGAGGCTGCCTGTGCCGCCGCTATCACGAATCTTCTGATACCGGTTATCGATGATTACAACGAGAAACTGAGCGATGATGAGCAATACGAGTTCCGCCGCAAGTTGCGCGCCCTGTGCAAGTGGTATGCCCACATCGGCCAGATCATGCGTCTGAATGATTTGTCACTACACAAGGAATACGTGTTTGCCCGCTATCTCATCAAGGTTCTGCCCACCAAGCCGGGCGAGCTGGTGGATGTAGAAGGCAAAATTGAGATGGAGTACTATAAGCTGGAGGAAACCGGTCGTGGCAGTATCCTGCTTGACGACCAAAAAGGAGTTCTGGTGCCCGGTACAGATACCTCCAAAGGCGGTGCAATAGACAAGAAAGAGTCCTTGGACGAACTCCTGAAACGCATCAATGAGGCCATGGGCGGTGACTTTACCGAGGCCGACAAGGTAGCCGTCCGCACCATTATAGCCGCGTTGAAGGAGGATACCAACCTCGCGGCGTCTGCACAAACCTCCAATTTGAAGGTGTTTGTGGATACCATTTTCAAGAGTACCTTTGACAATACCGCCTTGGATTGCTATGCGAAGAGCATGGAAGGCTTCGAAAACCTGATGAAGGATGACGATAAGCGTGACAGACTCCGCCAAGCACTCGGTCAGGAGTTGTTTTTCCTGTTCCACAGGGGGTATCCCACAGGTGATGACAATTTCTCTATGGCAGCGGAAAGAGGAAAGTCGGAGTACATCGTCCATTCGGCGAGCTAAAAGGCGAGATGGGAGCGAAGAGGGAAGGAATACCTCGAATCCGTACAACGATACGGAACGCCTTAAATGATGAGGTTTTGTATTATGATGTGCGACTCTATAATAATTAAGCGTCAACAAGTTATATAGTTACAACAAGAGGCAAAGAAGCTGCTTAACTCCTCATTCGCTCTTTCTCCTTTTTCCCCCCTAGCTTTTTCTCGCTCACCCCGTCATTCTCCGACAACTTCTCTTTTCCCGATTCTTTCTCTGTCCATGACTCCCTATCTATCTCATCCAATAAAGCTCTGAAAATCCACTTTGAATCATTCGCTTCTTCTGCCGCTTTTTCCTCTCCTCCTCCTTCGCTGTTTTCTTCAACTCTGTTTCATTTTACGCATCAACCGTTGAAGAACACGCAAGCAAGGCAGAGAGACATGCTGATGATGCGGAAGGAACTGCACAAAAAGCGGAGGAATCAGCAGAAGAATGTACAACAACTTGGATTACTACTAAATCCCTCCCCACGGGGACATCTTGCATCCCCCCCCCAAAAAAAAGAGCGCGGTTGTGCCGCGCTCTTGTTCCATTGCTTGAATGGGGAAATTGGAATCGGAAAGCCTTCGCTAGGGAGTTCTCCGTTTACTTGGCCTCAAGAACAATGACCTGGAAAGGCTCGAGGTCAATCTTAAGGGGCTTGCCTACACTCACGGAGTCAGCCGGCAGCTTGTCCCCCTTCGGGGAGGAAAGCTTGAAGGAAGTCGGAGCCCCGACCGGAAGCTCAAAGACGGCTGCCGGGTCAAAGAAGAAGCTTTGGGGCTTGGAGGAGGGGTTGCGCAGAGCGAGGATCCCTTTCTTTGGCGACCAGGAGGCAAAGCCGTACACCTCAAGTGCGGCGGGGTCTCCGCCCACCCAGTGAGAATCCACCATCGTGTCGGCATTTTCGCGAGTCCACTTGGCGGCGGCGGCGATCACATCCCATTCCTCGGGCTTGAGCATGGAGGGAGTGACGTAGAGCTCCTGCATCTGCGTACCGAGGGCGAAGCCGCTCCAAATTTCCTTGGCGAGGTCATCGCCGGAGGTGGTGGTGAGGTGGTGCGCACTCTTGTTGTAGAGGACGCCGTGGGTCATGAGGGAGTTGATGGGGCAGAGAGGAGAGACCGCGACGTTGTTGGCGTAGATCTGGGAGTCACGGAAGGTGATCCACTGATTGCGGTCCGACCCCTCGCCGCAGAAATCGTGGTCCCAGTTGCCGCGCCAGATGGAGTCGGCGATGCCGAACCAGAACGGGGACGGCCAGGTGCCTGTGGTGAGGTTGATGTAGATATCCGGACGCTCGTTGCGCAGCTCCTCAATGAGCGCGATGATGGCTTCAAAGTCCGACCCGAATTGGGAACCCTCGGCCGGTGTCGCCTCGCTGGAGGTGCCGTCAAACTTGAAGTGATTGACTCCGTTTTCGCGGATCATGTGCAGGCACAGGTCGCGGAAGTACTCGTAGTACTTCGGTCCGGAGAGGGCAAAGCCGCCCTCATTGGTCTCGTACTTTCCTTTTGCGGCGGCAAGTCGCTTCTCTCTCGGTCCACCGTAACCGCCCCAGGCGGAAAGCCACACACCGGGACCGGCATGGTAGCTCTCCGCCAGCTCACGTACCTTGCGGAATTCATTGGGCAGACCCTTGTGAAATTGCCAGAGCGTCTCGGTGTCGTCCCAGCCGTCGTCCATCATGAAGGAATCAATGACGGCGCCGCGTTTGGTGACGAGCTCATCGCCGAAGAGCTTGACGGTATCAAGGATGGCCTTTTCGTCGTAGGGAGTGAAGTAGCCGATGTCGTACCACGTGTTGTAATTGAGGAAGGGGGCGTAGGCGCGCGCTCGCTCGTTGTTCAGGTACCTCAGTTGAAAGGTGCGTCTCAATTGTCCCGGCTCACTGAAGCCGAGCACGGCAGAGAAATGGCTTTCCGTGCGCCGCGGTAAATCCGTCTTGCGCTCCAGCGAACAGGTGAATCCTTTCTCCGTCACCTCGCTCAAACTCATCGGATGCTCCACACCCGCAAAGAGCCTGTTCCCCGACGCGACAACGGGTGCTCCTTTGACCTTCCCCTCCACGCGGGCTTCCTTCGCTGCGACGTCCAGAAGGGTGAGCTTGCGAACCGGCATGGCAAATTGCTGGGGCGTGATATCCAACCCGACGCGAACGTAAGGCGAATCCTCACGCAACTCCAGCCACCACGTCATCTTGTTGCCATCTGTCGGCACGGCAAAGGGAACGCTCAACCGCGTGCCCTTCACGCGCTCCACGAGTCGGCGCGCCTCAGGTTTGGCGGGCAGTTCGTCCACCGCGAGATCGCCGCAGATTAAATCTGACGCCGTCAGGGTATGCTTCGTCTCCGCCACTTCTTTCTTGGAGCACGCTTCATCCGTCTGCTCATCCAGTACCTCGAGGCGGAAGATGTCCTTCCCGAGATTGTAGGTGCGCCCGTTTACTTTATCAAGGATCGTCACATTGACGAGCTTGCGACCGACTTTTTCAACCTCAACGGCAATGTATTTGTTCTCTATCATGACTTGATTCTCGTTGGAAACTGTTATGACACCGCAGAGGGCGTCCGCTTGGGCTTCCGCTCCCTGTGCGGAGGTCATACCACCGACCGCCATGCCTAGCGCTGCCAAAGCTGTTATGATCTGATGAAAGCTCATGCGTTAATTCTACCACATTCCCTCTCCGGGGCAAGTTCTATTGTCTCAAAAGTTGCCGGTTTTTATGGGATGATGGGAAGCGGAGCCGTGTTTTTCCAGTCGCCGCGCGTGAAATCCGGGAAGACTTGAGGGGCTCCTCCCTCGTTCACCGATTTCTCGGATAGAGGTCCGACAGCCGACCAGAACGCACCCTCGTACACATTTTGATCCATCGGCTCGCCGTTGTGCAGGCATTCAATGACGCGGTAGAGCATGATGTAGTCCATGCCGCCGTGCCCGCCGTTCTTGCGGGCCTCCTCTCCCAGGCGCTTGTAGAGCGGGTGGTCGTACTTGGCATAGAGGTCGGCTTCAGCCTTTTCGCCTTCATACCACTCGTGGTAGCCTCCTTCGGAGCTAATCTCCGCGCCCCCGGGCTGCCCGTCTTCGGGCTTGTCAGCAGGTTCCGGACTGATGCGCTCGCCTGCGATGCGCAAGGGATAATCCGCGAGGGTTCCCTCGGTGCCTTGGATGAGGTTCTTGCGGTCGTAGGGACGCGGGCTTGTCTCATCCCACTGCACGAGAATGGTGCGACCGAGCTTCGTCTTGATGATGGAGTTGCTCATGTCACCGCACTTGAAGTCCAGCTTGTTCCATTTGTGGTCGGGAGCAAAGTGCTTCTTGGCATAGGCGGCGCGCCCCTTGGCGGGACTGCTGAAGGAGACGATGCGGTCGAAGGTGTCTTCTCCACGGGCGAGACTCATGTATTGCGCGACGGGACCGAGTCCGTGAGTGGGGTACAAATTGCCGTTACGAGCGGCGTAATGATTCGTACGCCACGAGCCGCAGCCGCGGTTCTCGCTTTTCATCTGCATACGCAATTCGTGAATGTAGGCGGCTTCACCGTGCAGCAACTCGCCGATCAGTCCCTGACGTACCATGTTCAGGAACATCAGCTCATTGCGTCCGTAGTTGCAGTTCTCCAGCATCATGCAGTGCTTTTGTGTGCGCTCCGAGGTGTCCACCACGCGCCATATATCTTCCAGAGTGATCGCCATCGGCACCTCCACAAATGCGTGAGCCCCGGCCTCCATGGAATCAATAGCCATCTGAGCGTGTGTTTCCCACGGGGTGTTGATGATGACGGCATCCGGCTTTACCTCCGCCAACATTTTCTTGTAAGCCATGGGATCCTTGTTGTATTCGGCGGGACGCTTGCCCGTGCGCTTCTCGATGCGATCCGCCACTTTCTTCGTGGCGTCTTCAAATAGATCGCACACCGCTACCACCTCGCAATGCGGGATGCTCAGGAAATGGAGCGCTTGGTATTCTCCGCGCTCGCCCAGACCAATGACTGCCACGCGCACGTGTTCAATTTTCGGGGCACGGAATCCACCCATGTAAATGCTGCCTTCGGGACGTGGGGTAACGGCGGACGTGTCCACGGGCGCAATGTTCTTCGCATGTGTGGCCTCCGCTCCGGCAGGACCCGGATCCTGTGCACACAACAAGCCACTGAAAATCATGGTGCAACTTGTCACCATCCCCATCACTCTCTTCAACTGATTTCGTATGTTCATAGGTAGAGTAATTTTTCGTGTACCGTTAACAATACGTATCCGAGTCAAACTTTCTTTCAATTTTTTCTCAATGGAGTCGCCCCCCAATGAGTTTGCCACAGCATCCTGCACCAATTTGCTCCGCGTTAGCAAGGCAAGGAGGCGAGACGTTACCGAATCACAGGCAGGGGTGTTGTGTTTTTCCAATCGCCGCGGGTAAAGTCCGGGAAGATTTGAGGGGTTCCTCCTTCGTTCACTGACTTCTCGGAAAGGGGACCGACAGCCGACCAGAACGCGCCCTCGTACACATTTTGATCCATCGGTTCGCCGTTGTGCAGGCACTCAATGACGCGGTAAAGCATGATGTAATTCATGCCTCCACGGTCGTCTTTTTGTCGGGCTTCTTCGCCCAGACGCTTGTAGAGCGGGTGATCGAACCTGGCGTAGAGGTCGGCTTCAGCCTTTTCGCCTTCATACCACTCGTGGTAGCTTCCTTCGGAGCTAATCTCCGCGCCTCCGGGCTGCCCGTCTTCAGGCTTGTCAGCAGGTTCCGGGCTGATCCTCTCGCCCGCGACGCGCAAGGGATAATCCGCAAGGGTCCCTTCGGTGCCCTGGATGAGGTTCTTGCGGTCGTAGGGACGCGGGCTTGTCTCATCCCACTGCACGAGAATCGTGCGACCGAGCTTCGTCTTGATGATCGAGTTGCTCATGTCACCGCACTTGAAGTCCAGCTTGTTCCATTTGTGGTCGGGAGCAAAGTGCTTCTTGGCGTAGGCGGCGCGCCCCTTGGCGGGGCTGCTGAAGGAGACGATGCGGTCGAAGGTGTCTTCTCCACGGGCGAGACTCATGTACTGCGCGACGGGACCGAGTCCGTGCGTGGGGTACAAATTGCCGTTACGCGCGGCGTAATGCTTAGCACGCCACGAGTCGCCGCCGCGACTCTCACTGAACATCTGACTGCGCAGCTCATGGATGTAGGCGGCTTCGCCGTGCAGCAACTCACCGATTAGCCCCTTGCGAACCATGTTCAGGAACATCAGCTCATTGCGCCCGTAGTTGCAATTCTCCAGCATCATACAGTGCCTTTGCGTGCGCTCCGAGGTGTCCACCACACGCCATATATCTTCCAGAGTGATCGCCAACGGCACCTCCACCAACGCGTGAGCCCCGGCCTCCATGGCGTCAATAGCCATCCGGGCGTGCGTCTCCCACGGGGTGTTGATGATGACGGCATCCGGTTTCATCTCTGCGAGCATCTTCTTGTAAGCCAGGGGATCCTTGTTGTATTCGGCAGGTCGTTTGCCTGTGCGTTGTTCGATTTGGTCCGCTACCGCCTTGGTGGCGTCGTCATGAGGATCACAAATCGCCACCACCTCGCAATGAGGGATGCTCAGAAAATGGAGTGTCTGGAGAACCCCTCGCTCGCCCAGACCGATGACCGCCACGCGCACGCACTCAATTTTCGGGGCACGGAATCCACCCATGTAAATGCTGCCCTCGGGACGTGGGGTAACGGCGGACGTGTCCACGGGCGCAATGTTCTTTGCATGCGTGGCCTCCGCTCCGGCAGGATCCTGTCCACACGATGAATCCCCGGCATTCATGGTACAATTTTTCGTCACTCCCATCGCTTTTTTACTGGTGTCGCTTGTCCACAGTCAGAGTGCTTTTCGTACACTATGAATAATACGTTGCTCAGTCTGTTTCCTTTCAACTTTTCTTTTCGAGAGTGAGGTTTGCACCACGCGTGTCCCAAGAAAAACCCGCTTCCCGGCACGCCAGCGCGCTAGTATCCCAATCGTAAATGATTTGTCGGTCATGAATTGGTGCAGAGGGGGCAGGCTTCCACGAAGTGAGACGGAGTGATTTCAACTATGGAAGGACGTTGCAGGAGCGTGTCGCCGGTGCGCCCCAGGCGTTGGCAAAATCGGCAGCCCGGGACAAAGTGACGCGGGCTGGCAACGGTACCCGGCACGGTGTAGAGAGGGGTCTTGTGGGGGAGGTCGGGTGTGATCATGGAGCGCAAAAGGGCGTGTGTGTAGGCATGGCAAGGATGGGAGAAGAGTTCTCTCACCGGGGCTCCCTCCACCAAGCGTCCTGCGTACATGACCCAAACGTAATCGCAATTCTCCGCAACGACCCCCATATCGTGCGTGATGAGAAGACAGGCGGCTCCGAGATCGGAGCTCATCTCGCGAAGCAACGAGAGAATTTGCTGTTGCACCGTGACATCTAAGGCGGTGGTGGGTTCATCGGCTATGATGAGGTTGGGACGACAAGCCACCGCCATGGCAATGAGAACCCTCTGACGCATACCGCCCGAGAGGGAGTGCGGGTATTCATGGACGCGTCTCTCCGGAGCGGAGATCTGCACGGCATCCAACAGACGTACGGCTTCCTGCAGAGCCTCGGTTTCGCTCATTCCCTTGTGCAGACGGAGAACCTCCGCAATCTGGTCTCCTATGCGCTGGACGGGGTTGAGAGCCTGCATGGGTTCCTGGAAGATGGTGCTGATGCGGTTGCCGCGGATAGCGCGGAGTTGTTTGAGAGGCAGATGAAGGAGATCTTTTCCTTGGAAGGAAACGGAACCTGAGAGAATTTGCCCGGTCGGCTGAGGAAGGAGTCGCAGCAGGCTCATCGCGGTAGCGCTCTTGCCGCAGCCGCTTTCGCCCACGATGCCGACGCAACACCCGTGCTCAATATCGAAGTTCACGTCCTCCACAACGGGGAAGACGCCGTGCTCCGTACAGAAGGCGACGGTCAGGTCACGTACACTGAGAAGAAAAGGATTCATGGGTGAGAGGAAGGCAGGGGGATGTTCAATTCGACCTCCGGAAATCGCATTCCCTCGGCGCGCGCTCGTTCAGTCTCACGCTTCTTTTGGGGGTCAATCCAGTACAGATGACTATCCAGCGGGTCATAGTAGAGAGGGGGGCAAAAGTGCGTGGTTGCAGAGTTGGGCCAGCAGAGCCAACGCCACTGCGCGAAGCGCCAGAACCCCGATGACCAGCCGGGAACCCAACAAGCGGTGTCGGCGATAGCTTTCTGTACGGCATGTTGAGCATCGATAGCCTCCTGCATGGAGGACGCGGAGCGGGCGGCGAGGATGGCGCGATCCAGTTGCGGGTCGGCTATGGCGGTGATGTTGGAGGTGCCGGGGATAGGGTTGCCCTCTGCGTTCACAGCATATTGGGACAGGAAGTAGGGCGAGGCATCCGGCACGGGAGGTGTAAATCCCCAGGAGAAGATGCAGGCGGTGTATTGCTTGTTTTTTACTTTGAGGTAGAAGACGGTGTCATCCATTTGCTCAAAATCAAGCTGTAGCCCGCAGAGGGCAGCATCCTCGCGCAGGATGTTCATCGCCGCGGCATAGGTCGGGTCGATGCGGGAACTCACTGTTACTTGCAGACGAGAACCGTCCGGTTTCTGCAAGATGCCGTCGGCTCCTTCCACCGTGTAGCCGGCACGAGTGAAGTAGTCGCGCGCCAAGGAGGGGTCGTACGGCAGGGCGCGGATGTGTGGATTGGTAAAGGCGCCGAAGCCGGAGAAATAGGATGATCCGCGTCGAAAATCTCCGCGGAAAAGGGTGTCGATGACGGCTTGTACGTTGAGGGCGTGGTGGAATCCGAGGCGGGCGCAGATGTCGTCAAAGGGTGGAGCGGAGCAGTTGAGATGGAAACCGAAGCTGTTGCGCGGCCATTCGTTGGCAAAGCGCACGCGTTGGATGTAACCGGCATGCACAGGAGGAATCTCCAGCCCTTCATACCAATAATCGGAGTCTCGTGCCGAGATAACATCCAACTCGCCGATGCGGAAGAGTTCGCGCATTTTCGCCCCTTCTGCGATGAATGAGTAAACGATGTGATCCACGTTGCAGGAATAGCGCGTGTATCGTCGGTCGGCAGCCCACCAGTTTTTCACACGTGAAAGGGTGATCCGACTCCCCATGGTTACCCCGTCGGCATCTACAGCGTAGCCTCCTGTCGTGGGAACCGCCCGCCACAAATACCTCTGCGGAAAGTCCGGTCCGAACTCTGCGAAGAACCGTGTGCAGGTCGAGGGGAGAGACCCGGCGTAAAAAGCAGAGTAGGGGCGCGGCGCCGGGAGGGTCAGACCCACTACGTGGTCTCCGTACACCGCTATCCGAGCGAAGGAGCTCAGATAGTAGTCCGTATAAAAAGGCTCCGCGCTGTAGGGAGAGGTGCGCAGGTAGAGAGAGCTCACGAAGTCACGCGCCGTCAGGGGATCGCCATTGGAGAAGCGTGCCTTCGGGTCGATGTGGAAGTAGACGGTCTTTCCACCGGGAGAGACAGCCCAACGGTCTGCCGTTCCGGGGATCAGGGCGCCCGTCTGTGGGTGGATGCGCACGAGGGGGAGCTCGATGTCGTTGTAGATGTACCGACGGGTGGCATTGTTGCTGTTGGGACCGAAGACGCGCAGTGTATTGGGAAAGGTGCGTTGCAGACCGATGCGCAGGGAGCCTCCTTTGATGGCGGCAGGATCGCCGAGTTCCGGCTGATTGTCTCCTTTCTGCCAATGCAGGTCAGGAGGCAGTTCCTTTTCGGTGAGGAAGACGAGGTAGTCTCCCATGGAGAGGCGGGAACGGTACTTTTCTCTCTCGGCGAGTGCATAGAGGAGACGAGAGGTGGGTTGTGCCTCTGGTGCACCGGGGGCGGCGGAGGCTGCCTGACGGGCTTCTTCTTCGTCAATGACAGACTGCTGCTTCTGCAGTTCCTGCTCGAGGTAGGAACGCACACGCGCGTTCCAGCGGGCGGGAAAACCGCGGAATCCCGGAGGCATGTGCCAGGCTCGGACGTAGGCAGGTACGTGGTCATCGTCGGAGAAGCCCGGGGGCAGGGAGGAATCCGGAGGGGGAGTCCAATCGATCCCCCGAGCTTCCGGGTCCTCCCCGCAGCCGCACAGAAGCAACAACACCATCATCAATCCGGTCGGGAGAGAGAGGGTTCGTTGAAAGCTGTGAAAAAGGGAGGAAAACATGAGGGATGATTATTCGTAGTGGGAATGGCGGTGCGGGTCGGTAACGTCACGCACCCCCTCACCGATGAAAGTGATGAGCAGGAGGAGGACGACAAGTGCACCCACAGCGGCGGAGGCCACCCATGGGGAGGAAAGTTTTGCCAACCCATCGTTGAGCAAGCGCCCCCACGCGGCGTAGGAATCCGGAAGTCCGAAACCGAGGTAATCCAGCGAGGTGAGGGAGAGCACAACCGTAGCCACGCTGAAAGGGATGAGGGTGATGATGATGGGTGAGAGGTTCGGCAGGACGTGACGCAGCAAAATATGCAGGGAACCGGCGCCCATGGAGCGAGCTGCCGCTACGTAGTCACGCGCTTTCTCTCGCATGGTCGCCGTGCGAATCAGGTAGGTCATCGGCATCCATCCCAGTATAATCATCAGCGCAAGAGTTACGAACATTCCTCTCAGACTTACCGGAACAAAATCCGTCAGAATCATCACCAGGAATAGGAACGGAAGCTGAGAGAGGATCTCGATGAAGCGTTGTGTCACGATGTCGAACGTGCCGCCCCAGTAGCCCATGAGCATACCGATGGACAGTCCGATGGCGTAAATGAAAGGCAGGTAGAAGATGGCTGCCTGAATGTTCACCTGAAGTCCTCCGAAAAGGTAGGCGGCTATGTCATCTCCTGCGCTGTCTGTGCCGAGGAGGTGTCCTCCGGTGAACGGCGGAGCAGGGTGGTAGTGGACGAGGAAGTGATCCGTGGTGCTTTGCTGCAGAAAGTTGGGGGTAGAGCCCTCGCCGGAGTATGATTCGGAAAGGAGTTGACCACTCTGCCATAGCGCGGAGTATACCTCACGGCGTTCTCTGTTCCAGCCCTGCACATGACCGTCGGGCTTGCCGCGCCGGTAACGGATACGCAGGTGCACTTCCCCGTTGCGGAAGAGACGGCAGGCTTGCCCATCAAAGAGGGAGGTGCCGTCCGGCGTGTAGAGCAGACCATCTTTCACCACCAATTTTTCCATTGGGTAGGGCGCCGGATCACCGGTAGGATTCCACGGGATGAGAGGCATGAGGACAAACTGCGGACCTCCCGGCTTGCCGAGGGCGGCGTGCAGAGCCCGGTAGTCGGTTTCCGCAAGGGCGGCGTTGCCGGAGAGACCGAAGGTCGCACCCGGGATGATGTTGCGTTGAAAAGCGGGGAAGAACCATTCGCCCTGTTCAGTTTGTACAGCGAGGGCGCGTTTGCCCACGATGAGTTGGTCAGCCGCGGCAAAGAGAACGAGTCCCCCCAACAAAAGGAGAGAAAGAGAGGCTCGTTTGTGAGCTCGGAATAATGTTATGCTGCGCCGAGCTTGAGGGGATAGTTTGAAGCGGGATGAGGGACGCAGCAGGAGATAGAAACCTGTCGCAATGAGAAGGACGACAATCATCCAGCCGAACCAGTGTACCCGTCCGTCAGCCGCCAGAGCGGGGCAGAGCTCCGGCGGAGCAGAGAGGAAACTGAGCTGTCGGGAGACAGAAAAAGGCCAGGAGAGGGTAGGAAGAAGCCAGCCGCGCAGTTCGGCAACGGAGCTCAGGAGCGCCGCTGCGATGAGAATCAGGGCTAGCGAGTTCTTTTTCATTTAACGAAATTTGATGCGGGGATCAAGCCAGGCGACGAGAATATCTGAAAGCAGATTGCCCAAGATAATGATGACGGAGCTGAGGAGGAGGGTGCCCATGATAAGTGTGTAATCTTTGTCCATGAGCGCTTGGAAACTCAGCATACCGAAGCCTCGGATGTCAAAAACGCGCTCAATGAGGATGGAACCTCCCACGACGGAACAGATGACGCCCCCGAGACCTGAGGCAACCGGGATGATCGCATTTCGCAGGGCGTGGAGCCACGTGGAGCGCCGGAAGCTGAGCCCCTTGGCTGCCGCCGTGCGCATGTAGTCGGTCGCCAAGTTTTCCATCAGGTTGTTTTTGACCATCATTGTGGTCATGGCGAGGGCTCCGATGATGTAGCAGGTGAGGGGAAGGACGGTGTGAGCCGCCAGGTCGGAGATTTTTTCATTGAGGCTCATGCTCTCATAATTCACGCTCGTGAGGCCGTACAGGGGGAAATATTCCAGTCTGGCCCCGAGATAGATGAGCAGCACGGCACCCAGAGCAAAGCCGGGTACCGCATAACCGATGAAAACGAGGATGCTGGTGACGCTATCGGTCCAGCTGCCGTGATGCATGGCCTTGAAAACGCCGAGAGGAATACTGATCAAGTAGGTGATGATGGCGGCCAGGATGCCGAAGTAGAGAGAGACAGGGAGCCGGCTGAGAATCATGGAAAGGACGGGCTCGTTGTACTTGTAGGAGCAACCGAGATTGCCCTGCAGGAGACCGTTCCATTCCTCCCGGAATACGAGGGCACGCCATGGTTTGCTGCCGGCGCGTCGGGCGAGGTCGGATGCTTCATGGTGAGGCGGAAGAGGTCGCGTTGAAGTACGGGGATGCTGTTTGCTCGGTTCTTTTGGCGGTTCAATGATGAGCTTCCAACCTTCTTCGCTAAACCAGGCAGGTGCATGGAAGCGGGGCGTGAGTCCCTCCCGTCGGATATCCAGAGTGCGGGGGGATCCGTCCGGTGCGGAAAGAGTGATGGTGGCGCGTTCTTCGGAGCTAAATTCGGCGCGGTTGATGTTTGTGCGGGAGCGAAGGATGCCGAGCCATTGGAGGTAGGCTTTAAAGATGGGTTCGTTGAGATTGAAGAGATCCTCCAGTTTTTCGCGCTCGGCATCACTGACCTGTGATGTGTTGATGCCACTCGTTTTTTCCCCGGAGAGCGAGGCGATGACCTGTTCCTGGAGGATCCTGTCCACGGGACCTCCCGGCACTATGCGGGTCAGACAAAACACGATCAACGTAACTCCGATCAGCGTGATCGGAGCCAGAAGCAGTCGCTTGACGATGTACCGGCGCACAAGGGCATTCTACCAAAAGTGGTGCAGGAGACAAGAGGATTTTTTGGTCAGAAACCGAGTAGTTTGCCGAGCCCCTCCAGGAAGGTGTAAAAGGTCTTCTCCACAAGCGTAGCCGGCACGACTTGGGCGTTGCGGAGGCGGACGCAGCCCTCACCTCGGAGCTGGAGGTCGAAGAGGTCGGTTCGACCGAGGATGTAGGGAACCAGGGTCTCCGTGCGACGGGCGGAAAGGATGACGCCTGATGAGGAAGTGATCAGACTGTGCTTTTTCCGGATGAGAGGAAGTACGGGCGACACAGTCAACTGAGTGATGCCTCCCTGGGAGCGAACGACAACTGTACCGGGACCCGTGAGGGTGTAGTAGCGGATTTGACCAAGACACCAAGCGGGGAGGGAGAAGAGTTTCCAGCAGGCGGAGATTTGAATGCCGGAGCCGAATGCCACGAGATCGGTCGGACTGATGAGTACTCTTTCTCCTTCGCGCAGAAAAAGTTTGCTGAAGTATTCATCGGGGTCGTCGGAGGAGATGCTCAGCGTGTGCTCAACCGTGCTTTCAGGAGCGGAACGGAAGCGGGTCATCAGGGTGAGGCCGCAGAGGATGCTCATCAAGGGATGGCGGAGACTGAATATCCAATGGGTGTCCTTGGTGAGTTGTGGAGAGTCCGAGTACCCGGCGCAGAAGGCCTCATCACGAACGCTGATGGACTCGTCCGGACGGAGCGCGATGTGCAGCATTTTGCAGCCGAACTCTCCGTCATTCTCGCTGTGTGTCGATTGGGGGAGAGTCGTATTGCTGTCGGACAGGTGGAGCGAACCGAGTCCTTCCACCCAGGGCGCTAGGCCGTAAAAGAGGAGAAGTTTGCCCGCAAGAGTCGCTGACAGGAGGCCGAGCGTTGCCAGCAAAGCTTCCGACCACACGGCTCCGAGGGCGGCCAACAGGATGAACAAGGAAGCTTTGAGGAAGTTGTGAAAGTCGTTGTCTTTACCGAGTGGGATTCCCTCGACACTCACGTAATTTTCTTGAAGTTGGTCGTAGCGGACTTGAAGCTCTTCTTCATCGCGCTGAAGGGAGCGGTACTCGTCAAAGAGTTTTGTTGCTCGTTCCTTCAGTGTTGAATAGTTGGAGAACGTGATCACATCCTTAAGCAGCATAAATCCGGACATCTGAGTGACCTTAATCTTCTTGCGCGTGTATTCCAGTTTGGCACGGGTCTTTTCAATCAGAATGAGCGTGTGCATACGCTCGTTCCGGAGATCACTCACCTTTCCCGCGCTCTGCCAGATTGCCATACCTCCCCATAGAACGAGAAAGATCAGCACATACCTGCGCAGAAATGAAAACATGGTTTCTCGTGGAGTTGGGCGCAAAAGAATATCCGCGTCAGTTAGTTCCCTCAGACGTCAGATGGATCGTGATGGATTCTCCTTTTTTGAGGGAGAGGGAAGGAATGAGGATGAAATCATCTGTGATGATGGCATTTTTCAGGCTGCAGCTGATGGTTTCAGCTCCCCGGAGCCGCTCAGGAAAAAGGGCGGCGGCGGGTCCGGAAAAATCGCTCCTCGCCGTGATGGAGAGGTCACGAGCGGATTCGTTCCAAGTCATTTGAAGCGGGGCAGGTGTGTGCGTGCTGTCCACTGCAGCTACCCATGCGGGGTCGCCGAAGAATGCGAGGATGTCGCGTTCCTGGACAAGCCCGACTGCTTCACGAGCCTTGGCCGTGGGTATATGAGCGCCTGCTTGCAGGATGTCACGTTGGAGAGTCGGACTGATCTCCGAATCATTGAACTGCACATTGAGCAATTTCGGATCCAATTCCAATGTGCGAGCGATAAGCAGCTGGTTGCCCAGATAGAACGCCTCAGCTAAAGTTGTTTCATCCGTGTGTTTCAGAAAGAACTGCAATGTGTTTTGGGCTGCCTCGTGGTGCCAGGAGGGCACGGTGTAGCCGGAAAATTGATTGCATCCGTAAGCAGAGAGGGCCGTGATGACCATGCTTTGAGTGGTGCTGTGGACATCTCCTCTTTCCCCTGGGCCCATATCAACCCACACTCGCACGGTCTCATCAGGTTCAATGATGGGGAAATGCATCGCTTCTGCAAGACTTTGCAGTGCGCCCGTTTTGCCTTCTAGGGCGGGCTGGCGTGCGCTGGCAAAAGCGATGAGGTGTTGGCAGCCCACTTGGTGGAAACGATTATCAGCGGAGAAGATGAGACCCTTGCACGAAGGCATTTCGAGACTGAAGGGTGAACCGTGTCCTCCGGCAACAATCAGTTGGGGAGCCTGCGTGGAGAGCTGGTAGGAGAAACGGGGTTGCAAGCCGTTTTGGATGACATCAAGACCCTCCGGAGTGTCAGCGGTGAAGGTGGAGGTGGAGGACGAGTCATAGCCATGGCGTTCCGTGATGGCGAAGTCTTTCTTCTCTGTCATGCAGAAACTGCGTTCCATCCGGGAGCAGTCGGGCTCGACCATGGTGGAGAGGAGACTTGTGATGATGAGCGGTTTTTCATGCTGAGCAATGCGCAGAGCGTCTTTCGCGTTGCTTCCGGATATGATCCCCCACAGGCAGTCTCCGTACGGATCGTCGTCGATTTTTCGAGTGGCTCGGTGCAAGATGTCAACCGTGGCTCGGTTAACCTCCTCGGGACGCAGAACGATGGCGGCATAGCGCGCGCCACTCCTGCGCAGGGTTTCCGCACAACTCTCTACATCCAATTTTTCCACGGTTTCGAGCGTGGCTCCGGCGTATTTTTTCAGCAGCGCGTCTGCCACCGCTTTCCATTCTGTCCGCTCTGCCGTAGCTTTCGTCATCAGGACGACGTATTCCCCCTCTGCAGGAGAGCTGAAGGCAGGAGTCTCTTCTGTTTCCCGGGTATTCGGATCGGCTTGATCCTGGTTTTCATCCTTACCAATCTCCGTGTCCTGAGGCACGACGAAGTAAAAGTTGGTCTGCTCAGGTTTGCCAAAGACTTCGCGCCCGAGAGCTCGTATCTCATCTGCTGTGATGCCTTGGATATCCTTGCTAAAATCACGCATGAGAGGAAGGCGTTGAGGGTCGCTCTGCAGGTCGATGAGATTTTCTTCCCAGTAGTCCGGAGAGACGAGCGATTTCTGCATGGCTGCTACAATGGGACGCTTCGCCCGCTCAAAATCATCGTCGGAAATATCGCCGCGTCCCACGGCAGTGCAGATGCTTTCCATGGCTGCGCTCACCTTTGTGCGGTTGCCCTTTACCCCGAAGCTCACCGTGGTGAGCAGGGCGGCGTTATCGAAGTCCGGGTTGAGTTGCAGTTTCGCGCTGGGTGAGTAGCTTTCTCCCATGTTTGCGCGCAGACCGTTGAAGAGTTTGTCGCGCACGATGGAGGAGAGGATGTGGAGGCGCCGGTTCCGACGGAGATCTCTCCCATTGCCCGCATAGTGCACATGCGCTACGATGGTTTTGTCAAGATCAGTCGGGTAGCGCATGATCTCGCGTTGCCCCCATGGTTGGAATTCCACCCGACGTCTCGTGTCCGGCACGGGTATCGGCTCTGCCCGACGTTGGGGCATGGCGCCAAAGGTGCGTTCAAGGATCGGGATGATCTCATCGACATCAAAGTCTCCCACGAGACTCACTTCGGTGAAGTTCTTCTCCAGAAGAGGGGAGAGAACCTCCCTGACCGATTGGGCGGAAAGAGCTTCTATTTCCTCGCGCTGTGGTACAGCGAAGAGCGTATTTTTGCCGAACAGAGCACGGCGGGATTGCATGGCATAAACACCGTTCGGTGTGGTCTCAAGATCGCGATACTCATTGTTGAGACTGCGACGCAAAAGAAGTTCCCCATCCTCTCTGTAGCCGGGGTAGAGGATGGAGGCAGCGAGCAACTTGCACTGCAGTTCAAGATCCTCCGTGGAGCTCAATCCGGTGAAGACAAAGTGCGTGGGAGTAAGGTCGAAGTCCAGCGAGACTCGTTTGGAGGCGAAGATGCTCTCCAGCTCATCGTAGCTGTGTTCCTGAAGACCGCCCCTTTGCATGACGGCTCGTACCATTTGGGTGAGTCCGGGCGTGTCGGGCAAGGCAAGCCTTCCTCCGTTGACGGCCGCCGTCACGCGTATGCTTCCCTTTCGGAAGTCGATGGGTTTGAGGTTTACCTTGACGCCATTGGAGAGAGTGAGGGTGGTGATGCCGAGATCTTGGATATCCTCTCGGTGCAACACGACGCCGGGCACACCGATGGTGTCGTATGCAAAGGGTTTCGTTGTTGCAGCTGCTCGCGCTTCCACCGGTTGTGCGAGCGCTTGTTCAAAGATTTCGCGGAGCGCCTGTTCCGAGCTGTCGTTCGGAAGGTTGCCCATGAGGGTAAGCCTCGCCTGATGCAGGTCAAATGCTTTCTCCAAAGCTTGCCGACAGCTCTCCGGATTCTGCATAATGCGTTGGATTGCCACCTCCATGGCGCGGATGTCTTCCCCGGGATCGGTCATCAACGTCCCGTCACTGAGAGCACGTACGATGAGGTCCGCCATGGCTGAAGCCGGCATCGTCTCCCATGTGTCGCGCGCCTGTCGCAAGTTGGCCATGAGGGCACCTGTTGCTTCCTGCAGCTCTGTGGGGTCAAAGCCAAATTGCATGGCTTGGCGCAGCTGCTCGACAGCGAGGGACAGAGACTGTCGCCACTTGGCAGGATCGGTGGTTATACTGAGGGTGGAGAGATCAGCCACTTGGTAGAGATCCTCCCACTCGGTTCGGGCGACCTTGAATGGACATTCCGGAGTGTGTGCGAGACGCTTGAGGCGTCGGTTGAGCATCTCGCAAGCCAACTGTAACGGCAAATCTGCCGCGCGTCGTTCCAAGGAATCAGGTTTCTTCTCAAAGGGTCGCACGACGGAGATGATGATGTTGCAGTCGGCGAGTTCTTCGTTGGGAATCAATTTTTCGGGTTGGGAGGAGGGGGAGAGGGAACCGAGCTCAGGCATGGGTGCCACGGGCGTAGCTTGCATCTCGGAGAAATGTTTGTTGATCCACGTTTCGGCCTGTTTCGGCTCGAAGTCGCCGGTGAGAATGAGCACCATGTTTTCCGGCACGTAAAAGTCCTTGTATTGCTTACGCACCAGTTCGGCCGACCCGTGACGCAGTACTTTTTCTTTGCCGATAGGCATATATTTGGCCAACCTTGTGCCCTCACTCAGCTGCTCCAACAGACTGACGGTGGCACGCATGGAAGCGGAGTCGCGCGCCTTGAGTTCGCTGATGACAATGCCTCGCTCCTTGTCGATGGCTTCGTCATCCAACGTAGCTCCATCCGCAAAGTCGCGCATGATGGTGAGAGCGGTATCGACCGTTTTTTCCTGGAGGTTGGGTAGATCCAGCATATACACGGTTTCCCGGAAGCTCGTGTACGCATTGGCATCGCCGCCGAAACCGAGTCCCAGTTTCTGCATCACCGGAATGAGTTCTCCTCGCTTGTAGTTGCGACTTCCGTTGAAGACCATGTGCTCAAGCAAATGGGAAAACCCCGTGTTCAGCTCGTTCTCGCTGAGGGAACCGACATGAACGTAAAGCCGCACTGAGCCACGCCCGACCGGTTCGGACGTCGGGCGGATGATGTAGCGTAACCCACTCTTGAGCTTTCCTTGCGTGATGCGGGCATCTTCCCTCAACTCCTGCTCCCCCTGCTGCATTGTCGGCACGGATGCCTTCTCCTCGGAACCGTACACATACACCCCCAGAGCCATCGCAAGCAGCAGCCCGCTCCTCACGAGTTTCATCCCGACTCTCTTCATGTTGCTCATAGTATCTATCATACGTGCGTGGACCCCCGAATCTTTCATGGCTTTCGCGTCAGCCTGATGTCAACTCTTTTAAGTTTTCTTCAATAAATTCCGGGGAACCCTTGATTTAGAGTTGGCAGGACGGAGATACTATGCTAGAATACAAGAACAAGGCGAACAGATATACCGACAATAAATTATGCGTAAAATACTGATAATAATTGGTCTCCTGTGCTGTGTCTGCGTGCTGGACAGTTGCGGCACAGCCGATAGTATTCTGCGATATTTCACGGGTTTGCCGGGGAATCTCTACAATGCTGTTGCACCATGATGACTGCTAAGAAAAAGATTTTTTCGGTGATTGCTGCAAGTATGGCATGCGTTTCTTGTCAGCAGACGCTTCCTCCGGGAGGGAGTGTCGGCGTGCGCAATTACAATGACGCTGTGGTCCACATTGGGCAGGTCGATCCTGCCTACCGTGCTTATTTTCGTGATCAGAATGCGGCAAATTACTCTCTGAACGACCAACGCAAGGCGTACATCGCTGCCGCTCAGACGGCTCGCACCCCGGTGCGTGATTCGGATTACAGACCCAGCGCCTCTCGCAAGGTAGTTCAACGGACGCGGACATCCGGCAAACGTGCGCGTGTCGTGCGCAAGGGAAATGTCTCCAAGCGGCGCGTGGCAGCCCGCAAGAAAGCAACTCGTCGTCGGTAGAAGTAACAACAGAGCCGCATCATGGAAGAGAGAAAAGCAGAGGACAAGGCAGCCGTTGATGCGGATCCCCGGCAGGTCGATGAGTCGGAGAGCCTTGCGCCGGCGGTTGTCCCTCAATCGGATGGAGAAAAGGAGTCCGAGGAAGCAACGGTCGGAGGGGTTCCTCGCAGTTTGTTGCAGACCGTGATGGGGATGTCCGCGCTGCTGATTTTGCTCGGCGTGTTGTGTGAGTTGTATGCTCTGTGGGATAGCCGACAGGATGGCAGTAGCTGGGAACGTCTTCTCATCACCTTCCTCGCTGTCCCGCTCCTGTTCACGGCAGGGCATCTTTATTGGACCCGCAGACGAGGACTTCAGATGTTCTCCACTCCTTTTCTCGTCTTTCTTGCCGCCAACACATTGATTCTGCCGGCGTTGGTCATCCTGCCTTCCATCTTACTGGTGCCCTCGGGACCGTTCATTGCCTTGGCGTATTCGTTGGCGTTTCTGTGGTACGGCGCTTTTTACGAGAGTTCCGTGGCGGTTTCTGCCTCCTGCGCTCTCGGGTTCACATCCGTGTTGAGCATCCCGTTGCTTTACCGCCTGAGTATGCTTTCCTCCGGTCTGGTTCTCGTCGGCGTCGGGTGCTGTATGCTTTACTTTGTGTACCGTCTCGCTAAGATTCGGGCTGACAAATTGGGGAAGAGAGATATTGCCCTTAAGCGGCAGGAACTCAGCAGAATCAGAAAACAGGAGGAGAAGGTGGAGTCTCACCCCTCTGAGACAGATACTCCTTCATGAGCTCTCCCAGTCGTGAAGGTGTCAGTTTCCGCAAAGATTCTATACCGAACGCGCAACAGGTAACTCCCGCTACGACACTTCCGTACTCCATCCCGTGCCGCAGAGCATCCTCACTCGGCAGTTTTCCATCCTTGCAAAGGGGAAGAAGGTAGCCGCACAGTGCGCCCAGATAGGAGTCCCCGGCGCCGGTCGGATCCACCGCTCGCGGTATTTTAAGTGCAGGACAGTGAAACGTGCGAAGGGAACCGTCAGGCGTCTGGCAAAAGAGAGAGGAGCCGTTGCTTCCGTGTTTGATGATGGCGTAGGTCGGACCGCTCTGCAGCAGGCGGCGGCCTGCTTCTTGCAGATTGTCGCACTGTGCGTATTCTCGTGCTTCCTCGTCATTCATGAGAGCTATGTCCACGACACTGAGCAATTTCTCGGTGTAGTTGCGCTCGCGGATGATCCAGCTCTTCATGAAGTCTGCCAGACGCAAACAATGGCGTGGCTCCTCCTGCTCCAGCAAGGCGTATTGCAGAGGAGGCGTCACATTCGCCGCCGCAATAATGCGGCAGTTCTCTCGAAGGTCTTCCGGTAACAAGGGACGCCACTCGGCTTGCACCCCTTCCTCCGTGCGCAGGCTGGTACGCAAATTCATATCACTCTCATATTGCCCGACCCAGGAGAAGGTTTTGCCGGGAAGTTGGACGACGTGTCGAAAGCTGACTCCTTTCTCTTCGCTCTCTTTCCTCCACTCCTTGGGAAAATCTTCCCCTATCACGCCCAACATCGCCAAATCTTCCGTCAGCAGCCGTGCCGCCAGCGCAGCGTACAAACCGGAGCCTCCAGCCACCGAGTCTGCCCGACCCTCCGGGGTAATGAGCGTGTCGATGGCAATGGTGCCGTAGATCAGTAAGCTCGGTTTCATGGGGTGGGAGAATCGTCTTCCATCATGTTGCGCAGAGTCGTCTCGTCGATGATCGGAATTCCGAGAGAAAGGGCTTTTTCTCGTTTGCTCCCTCCTCCCTCTCCCGCTACGAGGTAATGGGTCTTTTTTGTCACGGAACCGGTGGCTTTGCCCCCAGCCGCTGTGATGAGCCGTTCCATCTCGTCGCGTGGTATGCTCAAGCTTCCTGTCAGTACAAACGTTTTCCCTTGCAACGGACCGTATTCCGCCGCTCCTCTGTCTTCCACATAGCAGGACGATATCGGGTTGATATCAAGTTCTCGGAGAGTTTCCATCACCTGTTTTCCGGCGGAGGATTGCCAGTAGGCGAGCAACTTGCGACTTGACAGAGAGCCGATGGGATTCACGAGGTGCAGCTTGTTGGGGCCGTCAGCCTCGATTCTGATGTATCCGCGCTTGAGATAAGGGGAGGCAACAGCATCAATTTTGTCTCGGCGAAGTTCCTGTCGCCTATTCTCCAATTCGACTTTATCCTTTCCTCTGTTTTTTGCGGCTCCGGGGTTGAGGTTGTTGTACGTGTCGATGTCGTCTTCCAACTGCACCACGATCCGCAGGAAATCGGAGTTTGCTACCTGCTTTAGGTTCGCGTGGTAAATAGAGACGTCATGTGCCTTTACGGCTCCGATGGATGAGATGCCGAAGGCTGTGAGCCAGCGTTCCAGTGGAAGGGTGCGTGCACGTTGTAAGGCTTCAAGCGCCTTAGCCGCATTTTTCTCACCGAAGCGGCGAGGCTCTTCCGCCGTGCCCAGATTTAACGCGCCGAGCTCCTCCTTCGTGAGACGGAAGAGATCCAATGGCGAGTGGATGAGACCCTGTTTCGTGAGGGATTCTGCCACGATGCCTCCGAGGTTTTCAATGTCCAGCGCAGCACGGGAGCAGAAGTATGTCGTGCGCGTGACAATCTGCGCGGGGCAGGTAAAATTGGTGCAACGCCACGCAACTTGCCCCTCTTCCTGTGCGATGGGAGCCCCGCAACTCGGACAGGCGCTCCCCACGGCCTGAACGAGGTTGTACGGCAGGGAGTCTGCTGATCGCTTTTCCTTAATGACCTTTACCACGGAGGGGATAATCTCGCCCGCTTTTTCAATGAGAACGGTGTCGCCGATGCGAATGTCTTTACGCGCGATCTCATCCTGATTGTGGAGGGTGGCGCGTGAGACCGTGGAGCCGGAGACGAGCACGGGCGCAAGCTCGGCCACCGGTGTGAGCACGCCGGTACGTCCCACTTGGATAATGATGTTCAGCAGTTTCGTCTCTTTTTGTTCCGGTAGGTATTTGAATGCCGCCGCCCAGCGGGGAGCCCGTGCGGTGGCACCCAGCTGTGCGCGTTGAGCGTAGGAATCCAGCTTGATCACTGCTCCGTCCGTGCCGAATCCGAGTTTGCGGCGCAGGGTATCCATGTCTTTCACAGCAAGGCGTAATTCTGTCAGACTCCGCGCGTGCAGGATCGGCTTGTTGTACGGAATTCCCATGCGGCCCAGCAGGCGCTCATAGTCATCCATGCAGCGAAGTTCTTCTCCATCGTAAGCTCCGATTCCGTGCGCAAGGAAGCGAAGGGGACGGCGTGCCACCTCCGCGGGGTCCAGCAACTTGATGGTGCCGGCAGTGGCGTTGCGAGGGTTGGCGAAGGATGGCAATCCATCCGCATCCCGCTGCTCGTTGAGGGCATCAAACTCTGCGGATGGCATGTAGATTTCTCCGCGAACTTCCAGTACCTCCGGAGCACCCTCCGGTAATTGCTGAGGAACGCTGCTTATCGTGCGCACGTTCGCTGTGATGTCATCTCCCGTTTTCCCATCGCCGCGCGTTGCAGCGTACAGCAGCCGTCCTCTGCGATAGTAAAGAGTCGCCGCGCAACCATCGATCTTTGGCTCGATGACAACGTGAGGCTCCTTTTTCCCCAGAGTTTCGCTGAGGCGTTTGTACAGCTCAACGAGGGCCTGATCCGACTCCTCTTCCGGAGTGGGTTTCTGTTCGAAGATATCATCGATGCTCAGCATCGGCTGAGGATGGGTCACTTTTGCAAAGCCCTCCGACAGATCATTCCCCACGCGCTGTGTTGGTGACGCCGGCGTGATGTAGTCCGGATGCACCGCCTCGATGCCCTCCAGTTCTCGGTACAATCGGTCGTATTCTGCGTCCGTTATTTCCGGTTGAGCCTTCGCATAGTAGAGCTCATTATTCCTTCGGATTATCTCGCACAATTCCTCATACCGGGCTTTCTCGCTCGATTCCTCGTCCTTTCGTTCTTTTTCCGCGTATGAAAACAAATCTTCCATGTTCCTAAGCTTCCGACATTATAGCAAACTCCCTGCACCATTTCAAGCCGCAGCAAACAGGTGAACCTCAGCCACTCCATTCGTTTCGAGTTATGTTGGAGTGATTGTTCAGCACACATATTCCCGTTTGATAGTGTGGCGAGAGGGTAACGGTTTCCTGTTTGTTGTCGCCGGAGAGACGTGAAATGATTTGCTTCATATATTCACTCGCCGATATGTTTATGCCATCTGGCAGCAAGTCGGGCGCAGACCATGAGTTGCACTTGGTGGAAAACCATGAGGGGAAGCAGCAGGTTATTGTCGGCATAGCCGAAGATGGCAAGCATCATGGGAGCGCCTACAGCAAGACTTTTTTTCGAGCCGCAGAACAGGATGGTGATGGAGTCTGCTCTGCCAAAATGGAGAATCCTACAGGTAATCCAGATGAGACTCTGAATGACTGCAAGCAGGATGAGAGAGGCGGCGATGAGGCCGAGCAGGTGACGGAGGTCGAGTCGCTGCCAGTAGTTCTGGACGGTGGCGGAGGAGAAGGAGGTATAGACCACGAGCCAGATGGTGAGGCGGTCGTTATTGTTGATGAGCGAGCGGTGACGAGAGGCCCAGGAGGCGAGCCATCTTTGAGTGAACTGTCCGAGAACAAAGGGGAGGAGAATCTGATAACTGATGGTGAGGACAGCGTTGAGACCGACAAGAGCGCCGTTCCCGCCGTTCGTAGAGAAGAGGATTCCTACGAGCAGGGGGGTGACAAAGACACCGACGATGCTGGAGATGGATGCGGAGCAGACGGCGGCGGGTATGTTGCCCCCGGCGATGGAAGTGAATGCGATACTGCTCTGCACGGTGGATGGGAGACATGCCACGTAGAGGAGCCCGGCGAAAAGAGCAGGTCCCACGAGTTGCTCCAACAGGGGACGGCTGAGGCAGACCATGACAGGGAACAGCGCAAACGTTGAGAGCAAAACAAGAAGTTGCAAGCGCCAGTGGAGGATACCGTCAATGACGGATTGGCGCGAGAGCTTTACCCCATACAGGAAAAAGAGCAAAACAATGGCTATTTCCGTGATCCAAGCAAAGAGGGTACCCACGGATCCACTACACGGCAGGAAGAGCCCCAGCAAGATGCTCAAAATGATACCGCCGGTGAAAACATCCGGCAGAAATCTGCGCGCATGGCTCGTTACCATCTTATTTTCTCGGCGGGAATTCGTAAGAAATGCGGCCGGAAGTGGAGTTGAAAACGAGATAGGCCTCGAATTTTTTGCCACTCTTTCGGCTCACAAAATCCTTAATGAGCGGGCTCTTGCCCTTGGTGAGGAGATGAGTGACTTGCTCCGCAGTGAGTTCAACTTCACACATCGTGCGCGGAATGACGAGAGGCTTGCGACCCTTGGCGTAGGAGAGACCCTGCACGTGCCAGCCATCGTCTGCCGAGAGGAGCTTGTACTCGCCTTTGCCTTTCACATGGACGGAACCGTGATCGGTCGCCTTGGAGAGATCCAGCGGGGTAGTTTCTTCGCCGTTATCAGTTTTTTGGGAACTCTTCCGGAGCTTCTCACGAGGAGGAAATTCAAAGCTGACGCCGCCGCGTGGCACATCCAGCACAAGGAAAGCATCAAAGGGTCTGTGAGTGCGCTGGGAGATGAATCCGGAGATGAGTTCACTCTTGCCCGTGGAGAGGATGGAGAGCAGTTGCTCCGAGGTGATTTCTTTTCCCAGAATGAAGCGCGCCACGCTGAAGCCCCCGTTGCCGGACTTTTTCGGGAGATCGGGGATGCTCCAATTTTTCTCCGACTCAAAGAGTTCCTTTTTGCCGAAGCCGTGCACTTCCACCTCGCCGAGTGAGATGCGGGAATCCGTTTCGTTGGAGGTATCTGTTTTATCGTCCTCATCGAAGTAGAATTCTGTTTTCCATGCGCGCTTTTCGGAGGAAGGTTTGATGAGTTTGACTCCGGCGCGAAAGTTTTTGCCGAATTTGGAGCGGAACCCATCCATCACCGGGAGGGAACCTTCAGTAATGAGCTGCTCAATAAGCGTATCAGAAAGATTGAGTCCTGCTAAGTTTCGGCGCAGTCTGAACTTGCAATGGCGGCAGATGACGGAATCCACGCGGCTACTGAGTCCCTTTTCGCCGCAGGAGGGACAGGCAATGGGCAGATCCGGGTTCTTGCCGTTCTGCATATAGTTCCGCACGGAGGTAACGATGTCCTGCGTATAGGTGCGGATGTCTCGCATGAAGTCCTCGCGCTTGAGGTTGCCATTTTCCATCTGCTTGAGACGGTATTCCCACTCCCCTGTGAGCTCCGGGCTGGAGAGGCCTTCAATGCCGATCTTTCCGAGCAGGTCGATAAGTTCCATCCCCCGGCGCGTGGCAACCAGATCCTTACCGTCTCGTGCAATGTATTCTTGGGCGAGCAATCCCTCAATGATGGATGCTCGCGTGGCGGGAGTGCCCAGACCTCGCTCTTTCATAGCGGAGGCAAGTTCATCGTCCTCGACGAGCTTGCCGGCGTTTTCCATCGCGGTGAGCAAAGTGGCTTCCGTGTAGGCTGCGGGAGGCTTTGTTTGCTCCTCGACGGATTCAAGAGCAAAGGCGGATGCTTTCTCGCCCGGTTGGACGGCGCAGAGTTCATCTTTCTTCTTGCGATCGGCGGCGAAATAGAGAGTGCGCCAGCCCGCGTTGAGCAGCACGCGACCGTGCGTGACGAAACAATCCTTGGTCTCCGAACCGGAGATGATGCTTAAGCGCTCCGTGTCCTCATATTCGGCATTCGGCATAAAGACACCGAGAAAGCGTTGCACGACGAGGTTGAAGATGCGCGCAGCATCGCCGCTGAGATTGACGAAGCGTCCGGTGGGGATGATGGCAAAGTGGTCGCTCACTTTGGAGCTGTCAAATACGCGTTTAGAGGGGCGGATGGATTTACGATCCAAAATGCCCTGGGCGAAGGGAGCGTACTCAGGCAGATGTTCTGCGATGGAGTGCACCGTTGCAGTGGCGACTCGCAGATAATCGTTCGGCAGGAACTTGGAATCCGTGCGCGGGTACGTGAGAACCTTGTGCTTCTCGTAGCATTCCTGGGCAAGCTGAAGGGTGCGGCTGGCAGAGAACCCGAAGCGGTTACTTGCTTCTTTCTGCAGGGAGGTGAGATCAAAGAGCAGGGGAGCAGGCATGGAGACCGGTTTCTTGGTTTCTTGGACCTCAGCCTCTTTGTCTTTGCAGCGCTCTGCTATTTTTGCCGCCAGCTTGGCATCCCAGATGCGCTCGCGAGTTTTTTGCGGCTGTGTTTCATCGCGTTTGAAATCAGGATTCACCCACTTGCCGGTGTAGGTTCCCCCCTCGACGTGAAACTCGGCATGTACTTCGTAATAGGTTTCCGGTTCAAAGGCGAGAGTCTCTTTCTGTCGTGCCGCCAATATGGCCAAGGTCGGGGTCTGTACCCGTCCCGTGGGGGTCACGTGGAATCCGCCGGCGGCCGATTGCAGGACGGTGAGGGCACGGGTGCTGTTCAAACCAACCAGCCAGTCGGCCTCTGAACGACAGACCGCGGCATCCGCCAACGCCAACATATCTTCATTGTTTTTGAGACTTTCCCAGGCTTCGAGGATGGACTCGTCCGTCATACTCTGCATCCAAAGACGGAAGAGGGGCTTTTTGATGCCGCCGAAACGCACGATGTTGCGAAAGATGAGCTCCCCCTCGCGACCGGCATCGCAAGCATTGACGAGGGATGTCACCTCCTTGCTGCGTGCTAGTTTCAATATTTTTCGCAGTCGATCGGCGGATCGGGCTATGGGCTCCAATTCCATTTCTTCCGGCATCACCGGAAGATATTCCATCTTCCATGGCAAGCTCTTCCCCTCCTTCGTCTGAGGTTTCTTTTGCTCCACGAGGTGACCCACGGCAGAGGTTACGATGAACTTGTCATTTGAGAAACCGCCCACAGTCTCGTCCTTCGTCATTTTCCCATACTTCTTCCCAAGCACTCGAGCCAAATCGGCTGCCACGCTCGGCTTCTCTGCAATGATGAGTTGTTTCGGCATGTGGTTTGAAGAAAGTCGTTTTATTAAAAGCATCACTCCTCCGATTTCGTCAAGTCGGAAGTGCGACATCATTCAATTTTGGGAGGAGTCGTTCCTCGGGAGTTCAGATAAATTGGATGCGTCTGAATTTTCCTCTACTGTTTTTCGCTACACTGCGGTGGGTTTAACATTCAATCATTACGCTACAATGCGTCGCAGCGATACAAGATCATCTTGCCATCGTGGCAGAAAAGTGATACAATGCCGCGCGTGGGAGCTGCAACAAGAAGGAGAGGAATCAATTTTCCAAGTTATACAAAATGAAGAAACCGGAACGAATTTCTATGCAGAGTGACGGGACGCTCCGTGTGACGGATGTGCCGATCATTCCTTACATCGTAGGTGATGGCTCTGGACCTGATATTTGGAATGCGGCTCAAGGGGTCATTGATAAGGCCGTGAGGGTCGCTTATGCCGAGACCCGACGATTGGCGTGGATGGAAGTCTATGCGGGGAAGAGGGCGTACGACAAGTTCGGTACATGGTTGCCGGACGAGACGTTGCAGACCTTTCGGGATTGTCTGGTGGGCATCAAGGGACCTCTCACTACACCCGTAGGCGGAGGAATTCGCTCATTGAACGTGGCGCTCCGCCAGAATTTAGATCTCTATTGTTGCGTACGTCCGGTGAAGTATTTCGAGGGGATAGAAACTCCGGTTAAGGATCCGAGCAAGGTCAACATGGTTGTTTTCCGTGAAAATACGGAGGATATTTATGCCGGCGTCGAGTTTGCTGCCGGCAGTGATGAGGCGGCGGCCCTTTGGGAATGGCTTTCGACTCATTACCCGCAGCAAGCCGCGAAGGTTCGTTTCCCCATAACTTCCGGTTTCGGTATCAAACCCGTCTCCAAAGAGGGGACGGAACGACTTGTGCGGGCCGCCATTCGATACGCACAACGGCATTCCCTCCCATCCGTCACTCTCGTCCACAAAGGCAACATCATGAAGTTCACAGAAGGCGCTTTCCGTGATTGGGCCTATGAACTGGCAGAACGCGAGTTCGGAGCGCAACGGATGGATAATGGAGTTTGGCGCAAGTTGCCGGATGGTATGATCATAAAGGATTGCATTTGCGATGCTTTTTTGCAGGAGATTATACTGCATCCTGCGGAACATTCGGTAGTAGCTACGCTCAACCTGAATGGGGATTACTGTTCGGATGCTCTTGCTGCGCAGGTAGGCGGTATAGGCATTGCTCCTGGTGCCAATATTAACTACGATACAGGGCACGCAATCTTTGAAGCTACCCATGGCACGGCACCCGCACTCGCCGGGCTCAACAAGGTGAATCCATGCTCCTTCCTTCTTTCCGCGCAGATGTTGCTCTGTTACATCGGCTGGGAAGAGGCGGCTCATGTGCTTGAGAAAGCCATTCAGCGAGCCATCGCGGATAAACAGGTCACTGCTGACCTGGCTTCAATGATGTGCGACGCCACGGAACTTTCCACGAGTGCGTTTGCTGAGGTGCTCAAGGTGCGTATGGAACGGTAAACAGGAGCCATGCCGGATTCGGGATACGTTCATTCTTTATTCAGCTCCATAGCGGAGCGCTACGTACTGGCGAATCATGTGCTTTCGATGGGGATGGATATCCTCTGGCGCTTGAGAGTGCTGGAATGCGTCTCTGAGTGGAGGCCTGCCCATCTGCTGGATGTAGCAACGGGGACAGGCGACTTGGCTCTTTCCATCAAGCGAGAGTTCCCGGAGATTGACATCGTGGGCACGGATTTTTGCGAATCCATGCTGCAAATAGCCCGTCGGAGAGGCCTGGAGCAAACTTTCTGTGCGGATGCGATGCAACTCCCAGTTGAGGATGGGAGATTTGATGTTGTCACGGTGGCGTTCGGACTGCGCAACATGGAAAACTATGCGTCAGCGCTGCAGGAGTTTCGTCGTGTTTTGAGCCCGGGTGGTCACCTCCTCATTTTGGACTTTTCCATGCCTCGAGGCATCGTTTTAGGAGCGTACCGGTTGTATTTGCATCGCATATTGCCGCTGATGGCGGGTTGGCTCACGTCCCGAAAGGAAGCATATGCGTACCTCGGACAAAGCATTGAACAATTCCCACGTGGGGAGAAAATGTTGCAATTGCTCCGTGATACCGGCTACTTAAATCCGACTTCACTACCTCTCTGTGGAGGTATTGCCGCTATCTATACGGCAGAACAATCGTGTGAGCCCAATGCGACATCCGTTACGGGTTGATTGATGTTATTGTTGATACGTATCAACAATCACAATCCGAAAAAATCTGCGCAACGCGCACATTATCAACAAATCGTAAATCGTACATAGCAACCGCATTTTCTAATGCGGTTGCCCCGGGTGTGGCTTGCGTTGCGGAGGAAATTATGGTAGAGTGCAGGAGTGATAGGTAGGATTATCGCTGTTATATTGCTTCTCACAGGGATGTGTGCGGCCGAGTATCGCGTCTTCACCCGGGATTCAAGGACACAGGAAAGAGGTATTTGGGGCTTGCTGGGAGCTGATAAACAGCGAATCGAGATGCATCTTTTTCGGGATTCAGAGATGGGACTCTGCATCGTGGATGAGGGAAGGAGCACTCCCCGATACGGCTCGTTGGAAACGGCGATGCGCCGCCAGCGTTGTGTGGCTGGTATCAATGGAGGGTATTTCGGAACGGATCCGGCACGAACGCCCATCGGTCTGGTCTGTCATGAGGGCTTCTCAATTTCGCCGCCGGCCTATGGTTCCTTCACGGTAGCGGGCGTTGTGTACGATACAGGAGAGAGCATCCGCTTAGAGCGCAGCCGTAGCACGAGTGTTCCGATTCGCAGTATGAGGGAAGCTATTCAGGGAGGACCCTTCCTCGTGGAGCAAGGCAAGGCAGTTGCCGGACTGGAGAACACTCGCCGCGCTACGCGTACATTTATTGCTACGAATGGAGCAGGGTTATGGTGCATTGCTGTCACTTCTCCACTCACGCTCCGGGAGTTGGCGTCTTGGCTTACAACCGAGAAGGCTCTTGGAGATTTTCGTGTTGCTGCCGCCCTGAATTTAGACGGGGGTAGCTCGTGTTCTTTTTGGGACAGCGCAGCAGGCGTTAGTCGCCCCGGCTTTAAGGCTGTGCGCAACTACATCGGCGTCCGCCCTCGGCATCCGGCTTCACATGGAGAGAAAAAATAACGGAAGATGAGGCGCGGTTGCTGCACTTCATCTCGGTGACACGATGACGGTGAGATTGGGGAAGCGATGGATGAGAGTACACTGTTTTTCCCCCTCCATGGGGATAGAAAGTTTCCCCGGGTCGTCGTTGAGCTTTCCTTAAATTCCTTCTTGAATGAACACAAAAGGGAAAGGGCGTCAGCGAGATGCTTTTCCCGTTGTCCCTTGAGGGGAGGATGCCTCGTTCTGCGTCGCGTAGGGATCAAATTGATCAGGATTGCGTACAACGGAAACCCTGGCGCCGTTGCGCAGCAGCAGGGAGAGCTCATTCAGATCTTTAGACTTCATCTGGACGTGACTTCCTCCTTGGATGCTCTGGGAAGGATTCATGAGGACGATTCCATTTGAAAGACGCAAGATACGGTTGCTGGAGGCAAAGATGGAGGAGCTGCGTGGGATGCGGGCTCCATTCAATTCCCCCTCCCGCTCTTTGACTTG
>CANPXA010000003.1 GCA_947585525.1 uncultured Akkermansia sp.
GCCTTGAGAAGAAGGCGCGTTTGATGAGCAGGTGTAAAGCCAGCTTGCCGGTTCCGGTTCCGTACACCCACCGCAGACCGCGCTCCCCGAGGATTTTTTCTTCCTCGTATTGACGCGTGTAGCGATTATAAAAAATGATCGGCTCCACACTCATGGATTGGCATTATTTTGCGTCATGTCAGCTTTTTCTCTCTCTTCCTCTTCCTCGAGTGCAGCCTGGGCTGCAGCTAGACGTGCCGTCGGCACGCGGTAGGGAGAGCACGATACATAGTTGAGTCCGATTTTGTGGCAGAAATGCACAGAAGCAGGGTCACCGCCGTGTTCGCCGCAGATGCCCATCTTCATGTTGGGACGTTTTTCTCGTCCGAGTTGCACGGCCATCTGCATGAGTTTTCCGACTCCTCCTTGGTCAATGCTGGCGAAAACGTTGCCGCTGATGATTTCGAGATTGCGATAGACTCCCATAAAGGAGCCGGAGTCATCGCGACTCATGCCGAGACCGGTTTGGGTAAGGTCGTTGGTGCCAAATGAGAAGAACTCGGCGGTTTCTGCGATGTCGTCGGCGGTGAGACAAGCGCGTGGAATTTCCATCATGGTGCCGACCTTGTAGCTGATGGTGCGACCTTTTTCTGCGAAGACCTGGGCCGCCACGTGGTCGATGATTTCTTTCTGCAGGTCGAGTTCGCGCTTGAAAGCCACGAGCGGAACCATGATCTCCGGGCGCGCCTCAATCCCTTCCTCCTCCTCCACTTCGATGGCGGCCTCAAGGATAGCCCGGGCTTGCATCTCGGTGATTTCCGGATAGGCGATGCCGAGCCGACAGCCGCGGTGACCAAGCATGGGGTTGAATTCGTGCAATTCCATGACACGGCGCATTACGAGCTCGACCGGCAGGTTGAACTTGTGGGCAATGTCGAGCTGTTGTTCTTTGGTTTGTGGTAAAAACTCGTGCAGAGGAGGATCGAGCAGACGGATCGTGGCAGGTTTGCCTCCCAGTGCCTTGAAGATGCCCTTAAAGTCAGCCTTCTGAAAGGGGAGAAGTCGCGCAACAGCCTGCTTGCGATCGTCCAGTCGCTCCGAGAGAATCATGCGTCGCATGAAGTCGATACGGTTTCCGCTGAAGAACATGTGTTCCGTGCGACAGAGTCCGATGCCTGCAGCGCCAAAGGCTATGGCTACGGCAGCTTGATCCGGTGAGTCTGCATTCGTGCGCACCTTCAGGCGGCTCACTTGGCTGCACCAGCCCATCACTTTTTCGAAGTCGCGATAGGTCGCACTCTTTGCCGCCTTCATGGTCTTCTTGAGCAGCACCTGGATGATTTCCGACGGCGCCGCAGGAATTTCCCCGGCGTACACGAGACCGGTCGTGCCGTCCAAAGAGAGATAATCACCTTCTTTGTACGTGACTCCGGCGATGGTGGCGGTACGGGCTGCGTAATCAATTTCCATGTCATTCACACCGCAGACGCATACCTTGCCCATCTGTCGAGCCACAAGAGCTGCGTGGCTGGAAAGCCCCCCGCGTGCGGTGAGAATCCCCTCTGCTGCCATCATGCCGCGCAGATCCTCCGGCGAGGTCTCCAGACGCACCAACAACACGCGTTCGCCGCGTTTTGTTGCATCAATGCAGCGATTGGCATTCAAGTAGAAGCGTCCGGAAGCCGCCCCGGGACCGGCATTGAGACCCTTTGCGATGGGAGAGACCCTGTGTACGGCGGTTTCATCAAAGATCGGCGCGAGAACCTGATCGACTTGATCAGCGGGGATGCGTCGCACGGCCGTTTTCCAATCGATGAGTCCCTCTTTTTCCATGTCGCAGGCGATGCGGAAGGCGGCGATACCGGTGCGTTTGCCATTGCGGGTTTGGAGCATGTAAACTTTGCCATCCTGAATCGTGAATTCAAAGTCCTGCATATCGTGGAAATGAGACTCGAGAATCTTGCGAATATTGCAGAGTTCCTCATAGGCTCGGGGCATCACCTGTGCAAGGTGTGAAACGGGCGCGGGCGTACGTACCCCTGCCACCACGTCTTCCCCTTGAGCATTCATTAAAAACTCTCCGTAGAACTCGTTCGTCCCCACGGCGGGGTTGCGGGTGAAAGCTACACCTGAACCGGATTGATCCGATGTGTTGCCGAACACCATGCACTGGACATTGACCGCTGTTCCCCAACTGCCCGGAATATTGTACTTCTGGCGGTATGCTACAGCGCGATCGTTGTTCCAAGAACCAAAGACGGCTCCAATGGCCCCCCAGAGTTGCTCTCGGACATCACTAGGGAAGATTCGTCCTGTGCGACGTTGTACCAAAGTTTTGAAACGGCTCACGAGTTCACGGCTGTCATCAGCGCTCAATTCGGCATCGCTCACGTTTTTGCCATATCTCTCTTGTTTGAGCTCATGGATTACCATCTCAAAGGGTTCCATATCTTCGCCTGCATCTTTCTGTACACCCATTACGACATCCCCATACATCTGCACGAACCGCCGGTAGCAGTCCCAGGCAAACCTCTCATTGCCTGTCGCCCTCACCATCGCCTGCACCGTTTGATCATTAAGCCCCAGGTTCAGGATCGTGTCCATCATACCGGGCATACTCTCGCGCGCACCGGAGCGCACGGATACGAGAAGCGGCATCTCGTCCGCTGCCCCAAAATGGTGTCCCACAGCTTTTTCCATTTTCTCAATGCCCTCCCGCACGAGAGACTCCAACTGCTCGGGATAGGTTTGCTCATGTTCGTAGTAATACGTGCACACCTCTGTGGTGATGGTGAACCCCGGAGGTACAGGCAGGCCGATGCGAGCCATCTCCGCTAAATTGGCGCCCTTGCCGCCTAGAAGAGCTTTCATCTTGCCTTCTCCGTCCGCTTTTCCTTCACCGAAGTGATAAACGAGTTTTTCTGACATATCTGATGGATTTCCTTTGTACTTATGCTGTTTCAACAGGGTCGGTATTTTATCGACCCGCCCTTCCGCTGTCAAGTCTCCTGTAAGTCAGGGCAAACGCATTAGGAAATGCGTTTGCCTATTTACGATTTACGACGTACGATTTACGATTTGGGAAATTCCGCGCCATTGGCGCAATCTAGCGGAGCGAGAGCGGAGGTGGTAAGGAAAATTACGGGTTGTCGCTGCATGGAAAGCGTTCGGAGATATGCCGTGCCATCTTGATGGCTTTGCCTCCATCGTACACCGTACACCGTCCATCGTCCATGACTTGATTTGCGATTTATTGATAACGTACGCCTAGTGCCTAGCGGCACTCATGTACGATGTACGAATTACGATTTACGATATGGGGAGTTCGGCGGCTGCGCCGCGAATTTGGCAAACGAGAAGGATTCTTGAGATCCGTCATCATGATTTTGGTACGTATAAACGATGATATCAGTCAATAAGACTATTCTATCCGTTGATGAACCTCTCTCGAATGCGTTTGCCCTGTAAGTCACATTAGGACAAGCGAACGTGAGGTCCAGTTGTAGAATGTCGCTGATTTTGCTTTTCTCTCAGCAAAATATAGTGTATAAGGGCGGCAGCGCAAACCCCATCGGGGAAAGCGGCAATAGCACACAATCCATCATGAGCACACAGTCCTTTTTACCCGCCCAGTACGCCCATCCTTATGAAATTGATCCAAGGTACGCGAAGTCGGTTGCCTATTTTTGCATGGAATATGCGATCGATAACGTCTTCAAAATTTACTCGGGAGGATTGGGATACCTGGCAGGGTCTCATATGCGCTCGGCAGGTGCTTTGCACCAAAACCTCGTTGGGGTAGGCATTCTCTGGTCATACGGGTATTACAGCCAGATTCGGGCAGAAGATGGATCCATGGCCGCGCAGTACCGTCGGAGAGACTACACCTTTTTGGAGGACCATAACATCAAGTTCCTCATTCGTGTGTGCAATGCTCCGGTGTGGGTGAAGGCCTATTACCTGAGGTCGGAGACCTTCGGCACAGCTCCCATGTTTTTCCTGTCCACCGATCTGCCGGAGAATGACGCCATGAGCCGCTCAATCACGCAGCGTCTCTACGACTCCAACCCCATGACGCGTATTTCTCAGTACATTGTGCTGGGGCAGGGTGGTGCGCGTCTCTTTGAGGAACTCGGTATAGAACCCGAGATCTACCACATGAACGAGGCTCATGCCATAGGTGCGGCTTTCAATATGCTTGCGCGAAATGGAGGCAACGTGGAAGAGGTGCGCAAACGCTTCGTCTTTACCACTCATACCCCGGAGGAAGCCGGCAACGAGAAGATGGACATCAATTTGATGGCAAACTTCTCCTTCTTTGACGGTCTCTCACTCGACCAAGTGCGCAATGTGCTCAAGCTCGACCCTGCGGAGCAGACCTTTAACTACACCCTCGCTGCTCTACGTCTGTCGCATATAGCAAACGGCGTTTCTGCTCTCCATGGCGAGGTCTCTCGTCAGATGTGGCAAGGGTACTCCGACATATGCCCCATCACGCACGTGACCAACGCTCAGAACAAGGATTACTGGCAAGACCCCGAGTTGGCAGAATCTTTCCGCGAGGGCGACAAGAAAGCATTCCGCGCTCGCAAACGAGCTCTCAAGAAAGATCTTTTCCGCGTGGTTGGCGAGCAGACGGGACACCTCTTTGATCAGGATACGCTCACCATCGTGTGGGCGCGCCGCTTTGCCGCCTACAAGCGTCCTGCGCTCATCACAGAAAACCCGGTCATGTTTGAGCGTATGTTGCAGCGCACGAATCGTCCCGTGCAAATGATATGGGCCGGCAAGCCGTATCCTACGGATTTTGCGGCGGTGGACATTTTCAACAAGCTCAATGAATTGAGCAACAAGTATCCGCGTTGCGCTGTGCTCACCGGCTATGAACTGGAGCTTTCTCGCCTTCTCAAAAATGGATCTGATATCTGGTTGAACAATCCGGTCGTCACCCGAGAGGCCTCCGGCACTTCCGGTATGTCTGCCACCATGAACGGTTCCATCACCGTCTCCACCAACGATGGCTGGGTGCGAGAATTTGCCCGCGATGGACAGAACTGCTTCATCATACCGGAGGCAAAGGCTGGGTTGCCTCCAGAGGCGCGGGATCGTTCGGATCGCGACAACTTTTACAGTCTTCTTGAAACGAAGGTGCTGCCGCTGTATTACGATGATCCGGATGGTTGGACAGAACTGGTATTCAACGCCATGCGCGACATCATTCCGGCGTTTGATTCCGATCGCATGGCAGACGAATATTACGTGAAGATGTACAACGCCTGATCTCCATGAAAAAAAACACCGTTCTCATTATCGGCGCAGGCGGAGTGGGGCACGTGGTTGCGCATAAATGCGCGCAGATGACGGATGTGTACCATGAGATACACCTTGCTTCCCGCACTTTGAGCAAGTGCAATGCTATAGCCGCTGATGTCCTGACGCGAGAGAATGTGTCTATCACCACTCATCAGGTCGATGCCGATGACGTGGCTGCTACGGTGGCGTTGTTGCGCGAGGTGCAGCCCTCGCTTTTGATTAATGTCGCTCTGCCGTATCAGGACCTGCCGCTCATGGATGCCTGTCTGGAGGCGGGGTGCAACTACTTGGATACGGCAAACTACGAGCCGCGCGACGTAGCGAAGTTTGAGTACAGCTGGCAGTGGGCATACCAGGATCGTTTTCGTGAGGCGGGGTTGTACGCCTTGCTGGGCTCAGGTTTTGACCCCGGCGTAACCAACGTCTATACCGCGTGGGCTCTCAAACACCACTTTGACGAGATTGAGTACCTGGACATCATCGATGTGAACGGTGGCGACCATGGACAGGCCTTTGCTACAAACTTCAACCCGGAGATCAACATTCGTGAGGTGTCGGCGCCCTGTCGTCACTGGGAGGACGGGCGATTTGTAGAGACCCCGGCAATGAGTCTGCACAAATCTTTCACTTGTCCGGAGAATGTCGGCACATACGAGATCTATCGCATGTACCACGAAGAGATGGAGTCCCTCGTGCACCACATCCCTACCATCAAACGCGCACAGTTTTGGATGAGTTTTTCGCCGAACTACATCAACCACCTCACCGTGCTGAAAAATGTCGGCATGACGCGTATTGATCCCGTCCTCTACAACGGCATCGAAATAGTGCCACTCCAGTTTCTCAAGGCCGTCTTGCCGAACCCGGGCGACCTCGGTAAGACAACCCACGGTAAAACCTGCATTGGTTGTGTCATTCAAGGAAAGAAGGATGGCAAGGATAAGAAAATCTACATTTACAACATCTGCGACCACGAGAAGTGTTTCCACGAGGTAGGCTCCCAAGCCATTTCCTACACCACTGGCGTGCCGGCAGCCATAGGTGGTCGTCTCATCCTCTCCGGGACTTGGAACGGAAAAGGGGTTTACAACATGGAGCAGAACGACCCCGACCCCTTTATGGAGGCTCTCAATCAATACGGCTTACCCTGGAGTTGTGTGGAATTATGAGCATCCAACCGGAATAACGTCACTGCGTTGCATCGTCGAAAGCATTGCTCGGGAAAGGAAACGATTAACTTTTTTTCTTCACCATGATTCCCAGAGGCGCCTACCACAAAATTGCAGCTCAGGCTGCCGCTAACCCGGCTGATTTCAAGGTCTGTGCGCTCTGCGGATGCATTGTAGAAAAAACAATTCTCGAATGCCGCTATTGTGATGCCTACCATTTTATTGAGGATGAGGACTACGTTTCAAATGTAGCCCTCGACCACGCTTGTCACCATACTTCTGCCATCCTGGAACTGGAAGAGGTGGAAAAAGACTGACACATACACAGCGTACAAGCGCGCGTGTGCTTGGTATCTCACTTCCTCCCGGCTCTAGGAGAAGAGCGAAAGTTTCTTGTCGAGTTCGGGGGAGGGCTCAACAGAGAAGGCAGAGCCAAGTTCAATGTGGGCCTCGTTTCCGAGAGAATTGCGGAAAGTGATGCGGACGGGCATTTTGCCCGGGTGTTCGCCGAGAATTTTGCGGATGAGTTGAATATCAACGGAATCGTGGCGGGACGTGAGCAGAGAGATGCCGTAGAAGGGACGCTCCTTTCCGTGTTTTTTGCGAGTGTGAGGGGTGAGTAGCTCAAGACCGCTGGCCGCCACGCGTTTACTGCCCGGGTTGCGATCATCTTCGGTGATGCGCGCACGGAAGCGGACAAAGTTTCCCTCTTGGAGAAGACCATCCACATCAGCGGCTTTTTTGTAGGCATCCGACCAGAGTATAACCTCCGTGTTACCGGTAAAATCCTCCACAGAGAGAACGGCGAAACGTTGATCGTTGGAACTCTTGCTTGAGCGCACGTTGATGGAGCGAATCATGCCGGCCATTTCCTTTTGGTTGGTCATGTCGTCTTTAGAGAGTTCCGGGAGGGCGCCGATGGGGAGGTAGCGTGGCTGATCAATGATGCCGCGCATGGAGTCCAGCGGATTGCCGGTAAAATAGGCTCCCGTGAGGCTCTTTTCCTGATCAAGTCTCAGGTCCTTGGGCCATTCCGGTACGGAGGATTCTACCACCTGAGCTTCGCCGATGCCGGAGCTCATGTCAAAGAGAGCCATCTGTCCCGCTTCATTGTCCCTGTGTACCGGCGCCGCGCTGTTCAGACATCGATCAATATCCTCGAACACCTGCGCTCGTGATTCATGCATCCAGTCAAACGCGCCGCATTGAACCAGCACTTCAATTTGGTTGCGTCGCATATTTTGCGGAGGAATACGCAGACAGAAGTCATCCAGACTCTTGTAGGGACCATTGCGTTGCCGTTCTTCCACGATGCTATTGACCGTGTCGGAACCGAGACTCTTCACGGCGGAGAGACCGAAGCGCACGGCCAAGCGTCCGTTTGGCATGACTTCCGGCTGGAATTTTCCTGCCGACCGGTTCACACAGGGCCCCAGCACTTCAATGCCCATGCGGTTTGCTTCCTGGATGAAGATGCCGATCTTTTCGTTTGTTGCTTCGTTGGACATGAGTCCGCAGAGAAACTCGACCGGGAAATGAGCTTTCAAATATGCTGTCCAGTAGGAGATGTGTCCGTAGCAGGCAGAGTGTGATTTGTTGAAGCCATAGCCAGCGAACTTTTGAATTTTATCAAAGATGGCGTTGGCTGTTTTCTCATCAATGTCGTTCGTCTCCTTGCATCCGCGCACAAAGCGGGCGCGTTGCTCACGCATCTCCTGCTCGTCCTTATGACCCATGGCACGTCGCAACAAGTCTGCTGCTCCCAGGCTGTAGCCGGCCAGGCGTTTGGCTGCTTCCTGCACCTGTTCCTGGTAAATCATCACGCCGTAAGTGGGACCGGCTACTTCCTCCAGCAGAGGATGCTCGTACTCTGCTTTCTTTTTCCCCTTCTTTACGGCCACCATGTCTTTGATGAATTCCATAGCTCCGGGGCGGTACAACGCCAGAAGCGCGATGATGTCATCAATCTTGTCGATGCCGTAGCGACGACAGGTGTCCACCATGCCTCCGGATTCCAACTGGAAGACGCCCATCGTGTCACCTCGGTTCAACAGGGCCAACGTTTCTGCATCCGCGATGTCCACCTCATCGTATCGGAAATCCGGCACCCTTCGCCTCACGTACGCCTCTGCGTCTTTCATGACGGTGAGGGTCTTAAGTCCCAGAAAGTCCATCTTGAGCAGTCCTGCGTTGTAGATGGCACCCATATCGCATTGCGCCACCACCTCACCCTCCGGGTTTCCGAGATCGTCACGGGTCAATGCCACGTACTCATCCAGCGCGCGATCACCGATAACAACTCCCGCCGCATGCATACCTACGTTACGAATGGTTCCTTCCAACTTGCGGGCGTACTTCCACACTTCGCCATATTGGGGATCTTCAACAATACGGCGAAGCTCTTCACTGGCTTTGAAGCTGCTTTCCAGGGTGACCTTGGGACCGCTCTCGATGAGTTTAGCGATTTTGTCGCTGTCAGCGTATGAAAGATCCAGCACGCGCGCTACGTCTCGAATGACGGATTTGGCTCCCATGGTACCGTAGGTGATGATGTGGGACACGGCTCGTTCGCCGTACTTGCGGCGCACGTAGTCGATCACCTCCGGTCGTCGCGTCTGGCAGAAATCGATATCGATATCCGGCGGGCTGACACGCTCGGGGTTGAGGAAACGCTCAAAGAGGAGCCCAAATTGCATGGGGTCGATGTTGGTGATGCGCATACAGTACGCCACCAGCGAGCCGGCTGCCGATCCGCGACCCGGACCCACGGGGATATCGTGGTCTTTTGCCCAATTGATGAAGTCAGCCGTGATGAGGAAATAACTTGCGAAGCGCAGTTGGTTGATGATACCCAATTCCTTTTCCAATCGTTCCCGCAGCTCGGTGTCATTTTTCGCTCTCTCCTCTCCATAGCGTTGAATCAATCCTTCGTAGCATATCTTGCGCAGGTACTCCTCTCGTGGTGTCCCGTCCGGCGGTGCGAATTCCGGGTAACGCGCTGTTGAGGTGGAATCGAGTTTAATGGAGGTGTTGCATCTCTCGGCGATGCGCACCGTGTTTTCGTATGCTTCGGGGTAATCGGGGAAGAGCTCACGCATCTCATCCTCACTCTTCAGGTAGGAGCTGCCGGGGTAGTGGATACGTTTATTATCGTTGCGCTTATTTCCCGTGCCAACGCAAATGAGGATGTCATGCGCATCGTGGTCCGCCGCGTTGAGGAAGTGTGCATCGTTGGTCACCACGAGGGGGACGTCGTGCTTGCGTGCGAGTCGCACGAGCTCCGGCGTACAGCGCATCTCGTCATCAAGTTCGTGGTTTTGCAACTCTACAAAAAGATTGTCTTTTCCGAAAACATCCCGCAGCTCCAACAACACCTCCTCCGCTTTTTCTGACTGACCTTGCAGAATCCACTCCTGCATCGGTCCGGAGACGCATCCCGTCAAACAGATCAATCCACGACTGAATTCCCGGAGCGTCGCCATATCGACCCTTGGTTTGTAGTAAAAACCATCCAAGTGTCCTCGGGAAACAATTTTAATGAGGTTAGCCCAGCCGATGTTGTTTTCGCAGAGCAGGACGAGATGCGTGTATTTTTTTCTGCCGGGTACCTGTTTTTTGAAGTTGAGCGGTGTGGGAGAAAGGTAGATTTCACATCCCAAAATGGGTTTAAAGTACGGCTTTTTCTCCTCGGGGTGCTCAGCGTTCCACTTGCGGATCTCCTTGTTGTGTTTCTTCACGTTCACCATGAATTCAATAGCCGCGAACACATTTCCGTGGTCGGTTATCGCCACTGAATTCATCCCCATTTGCGCACACTTTTCTATCAAATCCTTTGTTCGAATCATCCCGTCCAGCAGGGAGTACTCGGTGTGTACGTGAAGGTGCGCAAATGCCATGACCTCACTCTACCACATACCCCTGAAAATAGCAAGCCCCTGAAAAGAAGCGCAAAATAAACGCCACACGCACACGTGTCCCAAGAAAAACGCGCTTCCAACAGGCGGTCATCGGTGAGTGATGTAGCATAACTCATTGGTTATGTACGATGTACTATGGACGATGTACGATGTTGAAAATTAGCGTGCTCCGCATATCCCGCGTCGTAGCCGCCGAACTCCCCATATCGTAATTCGTAAATCGTAAATGGGCGAGCGGAGCCCGCCCCCGTCAGCCTTCCTAATAGTTGGTTCTAACGGCTTGCCTTTCCTCTCTCGCGAGCATATTCTCGGAAGCATGATGAAAAACGGAGTCATGATGCAGTACTTTGAGTGGTACTTGCCCAACGATGGGAATCTGTGGAAAAAGCTCGCAGAGGATGCGCCTCATCTCTCGCAAATCGGCGTCACCGCTGTCTGGGTTCCACCCGCCTACAAGACCACAGAGCTTGGAGGAGTAGGCTACTCCACTTATGATCTCTACGACTTCGGAGAATTCGATCAAAAGGGCTCCGTGCGCACCAAGTACGGCACCCGCGCGGAGTTTGACGCAGCTATTCGAAGTCTCCATAAACAGGATATCAAGGTGTACCTCGACGCTGTTCTCAACCATAAAACAGGAGCTGACGGAAAAGAGACTTTTTACGTGAAGAGGGTGAGTGCAGAAAACCGCTACGAGGAGCTTGGTGATGCGTACGAGATTGAAGGTTGGACCCACTTTACTTTTCCGGGTCGCGGCAAGAAATACTCGGACTTTGAATGGCATTGGTATCACTTCTCCGGGATTGATTATGACGCACGCCGAGATGAAAGAGGCATTTTCAGGATAGAGGGAGAGGGAAAAGGTTGGAGCCGCAATGTGGATCAAGAAAAGGGAAATTACGACTATCTCATGTTTGCCAATGTCGATTATAAGCATCCGGAAGTCGTGCGGGAAGTTACGCGCTGGGGTGAATGGGTGATCCGAGAGTTTCATCTGGACGGCTTCCGTATGGATGCCGTCAAACACATCTCACGCGATTTCGTTGCAGACTTCCTGCGCAACGTGCGAAAGAATTTTCAGCACGAAGTTTACGCCGTCGGAGAATGCTGGAAAAACGATGACGGTGAACTTTCCTTCTTCCTCAACGAAACCGAAGAACAACTGGACCTCTTTGATGTCCCCCTCCATTTCAACCTCCATGAAGCCTCACAGAAGGGACCGGATTATGACCTGAGGACCCTCCTGCAAGGCACACTCGTGCAAACTCACCCAACCCTTGCCGTCACCTTTGTGGATAACCACGACTCCCAGGCGGGGCAATCCCTGGAATCTCCGGTGGCGGACTGGTTCAAACCCGCGGCCTACGCCCTCATCCTGCTGCACAAAGAAGGCTACCCTTGTATTTTCTACGGGGATTACTACGGCGTAGGGGGAGAAAACTCCATCCACCGAGGAGTGATCGACACCCTTCTGAAAGTACGTCGCGAGCGTGCCTACGGCGAGCAGTGGGATTATTTTGATGACCCCCATGTTATCGGATTTGTACGCAGCGGAGATGAGCAACATCCCCACTCCGGTCTGGTTTTACTGATTTCCAACCAAGGCGATGGAGAGAAAACAATGAACGTGGGCAAGCTGCACGCCGGTGAACGCTGGCTGGAAGCAACAGGGTGCTACCCCAATGAGCAAATCACCATTGATCCCGAAGGCAACGCTACTTTTCGCGTCCCTGCCGGCAAAGCTGCTGTCTGGCATAACACGGCTGAATCCTGAGGCAACGAAATGACACGGCATCTGGCATGAAGATGCTATAAACTCACGCACATTTCAACAGTTTTTTAAGGAGATAGGGAGATACCGATCTGCCCGTATGATTTCAAAACAACCACTCGTTTTATTCTGTTCGACGTCCATCTGATGAGAGATTGACGGATTGACAGCAAGGAGACTCTTATGGTATAAGCGCGAGAGTCAAAATAGGTTGCGAGAGGAGGGCTATGATGACACTAGAAATATTTCGGAAAAAGATTGCAGCGGGTGAACCGTTGGAGGGAGAAGAGATGATCTCCTTTATGAGAGCGCAGAGCGATGTCGCACGGCGCATCCTGTGCGAACTAAACAATGCCTACCACACGCCGGATGAGGTGCAGAAACTCTTTGCGCAACTGACGGAGCAGGAGCCGGACCCCACCTTTACCCTTTTCCCTCCCTTCTACACCGACTTCGGACGTAACATTCACGTGGGAAATCGTGTTTTTATCAATTCCTGCTGTCAGTTTCAGGATCAAGGAGGAATCTTCATCGGGGATGACTGTTTGATCGGTCACAGTGTCATTCTCGCCACGCTGAACCATCAGTTTGCACCGGAGCAGCGCCAAAATCTCTCCCACGCTCCCATCCGGATAGGTCGCGGTGTGTGGGTGGGTGCTCGTGTCACGGTATTAGCCGGAGTGACCGTAGGTGACCACGCCATCCTCGCTGCCGGCGCTGTCGTGACCAAGGATGTACCGGCACGCACCATCGTCGGCGGTGTACCCGCTCGAGTATTGCGCCGCCTTGACGACAAGGAGAACTAGTCACAAGTTTTCCGCTAGAGGGAGAGTTCCAGCCCATCGTATGCAGAGTGCATAAAATCAGGAAGATAGCTTTCCATGGAGTCGTATTCCAAGCGGTGGCCGGAATGGGTGATGTAGCCGACGCGAGGTTGAAGTTCACGCATGAGGGCAATGGTCTCGTCCACGCACAGATGGGTGCGATGCTGTGGGAAGCAGAGTCCGTCCATCGCCAGCGCATCGAGATGACGCAGCAACGGAGCCGAGTCCGCAGGAAGCGTCTTGATATCCGGAACGTAGCCGAAAGAAGATTGATCAGCATTTCGGAAAACATACCCGTAGGTTTCCACTTGGGCGTGAATCACCGGGACAGGTTGCACATCAATATCACCCACGCGAAAAGGTTTTCCCGAATGGCAGATGCAGTTTGCCCGCACGTAACCGCGGTATGACTGTTTCTCCATCAGAGCCCAAGGGTACATCGCACGCAAGCGGGCAAGACACTGCTCGCCGGCGAAAAGAGGGAGCGCTTCCTCTCTGTCCCAGCAGAAAGCCCGCAAATCATCGAACCCTGCCACGTGGTCAAGATGCTCATGAGTGTACAAGACCGCATCAATGGCGCTCAAGTTGTAACGTAGAGCTTGGGCACGGAGGTCGGGTCCTGAATCCACGAGGATGGAGGTGGAACCGGAGGTGACGAGGATGGAAGAGCGCAGTCGCTTGTTGCGCGGGTTGGCAGAGGTACATACCTCACAGTTGCAGCCTATAACGGGCACACCTGTCGAGGTTCCACTGCCAAGAAAAAGTACCTTCATCGTCAATTTTGGGGATTGCTTTCCGGCGGCATTATGCCATAATAAACAGACAACGAAAAGCAAATTATGCTAGCGCTCCTCAAGATACGCAACCTCGCTCTCGTGGATGAACTGGTGTGGGAACCGGGGACGGGGTTTTTGAGTGTGACCGGCGAAACGGGGGCGGGAAAATCCGTCATCATGGGGGGGATTTCGCTCGTTCTCGGAGAACGAGCCGACAAAAGTTGCATCCGCAGCGGAGCCAAGGAATGTACGCTGGAAGCCCTCTTCTCCCTGCCCCACCCGGAAATTCTCAACGCGCGGCTGGAGGAAGCGGGAGCTCCCCCCTGCGAACAGGGAGAACTCATCATCCGACGCATCATCACCCCTACCTCCACCCGTCAATTCATCAACAACTCACCGGTGACCCTCAGTCTGTTGCGCCACGTTTGTTCCGGTCTTGTGGATATGCACCATCCGGATTCACCGCGCTCACTCACCTCTCAAGAACGTCAGCTCACCCTGCTGGATGCCTTTGCTGAAGCCTCATCCCAAGTGGCAGAGTTCGAGCGCGCCTATCGCGAATGGAGAGAAGCCTCATCTGCCCGACAAGCCTTAGCGGAGAGCGAGGCAGCTAACGAACGGGAATTGGATTTTCTGCACCACCAAATCGATGAAATTGAACAAGCCGGCTTCACCGAACAAGAGGTGCAGACCTTAGAGGAACAGTGGCAGCGCGCACGCAACGCGGGAAAATTACGGGATGCAGCGGCGCCCATCATTCAGCTGCTGGATGGCGACGAGGAGGCAGTGCTGGGTCGCTTACGCCAAGCCGTGAAGCGGGCTCGTGAACTGGAGCGATTGGACGCCGCGTGCGCCATCTGGTTGAAACCGATGGAGGCAGCTGTGGAAACGCTTGATGACGTGGCGGCAAACGCCGAGGGCTACGTGGACGCGCTCTGTGACAACCCCTCCGAGCTGACCCGACTGGAGGAACGCATCAGCCTGCTGGACACCTTGCGCCGCAAGTACGGCAACGACTGGGCGGGCATCAACGCACACCTTGAAACTTGCCGCACACGACTAAATGAGTTGGATAGCCGTGACGAACTTCTGGCAAAACTTGCTGAGCAGGAGGAAAAAGCGCATATCCTCATGAAAAAAGCCGCGGAAGAGCTTTCCGCCAAGCGCCGCAAAGCCATTCCCCGTCTGGAGAAAAGTTTTCTGACTCACGCGGCACACCTCGGATTCCGCCAAGCCCACTTCAAGGTGAAACTCATCGAACTCCCGGAACCCGGTCCGCACGGAGCGGAAGACGTAGAATTTCTCTTCGGACCCAACCCCGGCGAACCTCTGAAGGCTCTCCGTCTCATAGCTTCCGGTGGCGAATTGGCGCGCGTGATGCTCGCGCTGAAGAGTGCGTTAGCCAAGCAGGACGACACTCCCTTGCTGCTCTTTGATGAAATTGATGCGAACGTGGGAGGCGAGATAGCGCGAGCCGTGGGAATGAAGATGCGCGAGCTGGGTGAACAGCATCAGGTCATCGCTATCACCCACTTTCCTCAGGTTGCCGCACTCGCGGAGCATCACTACCTCATTTCCAAGGTTCTGCAAAAAAATCGCAGCGTCTCTCGTCTTGAAGAAGTCACCGGCAAAGCACGTATCGCGGAGATTGTCCGTATGCTTGGTTCCTCAGGCTCTGCGGCCGAGGCTCACGCACGCGATCTTCTCAAATGGGGGAACTGAGCAGGGCAAACGCATTGGCAATGCGTTTGCCCTAGTGTGGATCTGAAATATCTTTGGCAGGGAAAAGGATTGATTTTGGAGGATAAGGAGGTATACTTTCGCGGCAAAGGTCGAATATGCTCACCATCAAACACCTCACCAAGGCTCATGCCGGACGGACCCTCTTCAGCGACGCAGAACTGGTCGTGAACTGGGGGGAACGAATTGCCCTGGTGGGACCGAACGGAGCCGGCAAGTCCACCCTTTTTCGCATGATACTTGGGGAGGATGCCCCGGACGAGGGAGAAATCCAGCGAGATGAATATGCCACCATCGGCTACTTGCCGCAGGAGGCGGGCGACCCCACCGATCGTACGGTGCTGGAGATAGCCATGAGCATCAACCCGGAAATGGGCAGTGCTATCCGCACCATGACCGAATGTGAGGCAAAGGGAGACCACGCCAGTGAAGCCTACGCCCACGCTATCGACACCTTCAGCGCCCATGACGGATACCGACTCGAACCCAAAGCAAAACGCATTCTTAAGGGATTGGCTTTCAAGGATAGAGACTTTTCCAGACCGGCGCGGGAAATGAGCGGAGGCTGGGTGATGAGGGCGCATTTAGCACAACTGCTGGTAGCAGAACCGGACCTGTTGATGCTGGACGAGCCGACGAACCACTTGGATCTGATGAGCCTGCTGTGGCTGAGGCGTTATTTGAAGAACTACCCCGGAGCCATCCTCATGATCTCTCACGATCGTGACTTCATGGACGAACTTGTCGAAACGGTCTATGATATTGAAAACGCGAAGCTTGTACGATACACGGGAAACTATTCGACCTTTATCGAACTCAAGGAACAGAGGTATGAATTGCTGTTGGCAGCGTGGAGAAACCAGCAGCGTGAAATTGCCCATATTGAATCATTTGTGGATCGTTTCCGCTCTGTAGCATCCAAGGCTGCCCAAGTGCAGAGTCGCATCAAGCAACTCGAAAAAATCCAACGAATTGAAAAACCGCGTCCCGCTCGCAAGGTCTTCAAGTTCATTTTTCCACAACCGCAGCGCAGTACCCAGCGAGTCATTGAATTGGAGCACGTATCGCAATCTTATGGTGTTCGCCGAATATACAGCGACCTCAATCTCCTTGTGGAGCGCGGACAGCGTATCGTGCTCGTAGGACCAAACGGAGCGGGAAAATCTACCCTCCTCAAGATACTGGCAGGGATCATCCCCATTGACGGAGGAAAGCGAACGGTGGGAACCACAACCCGGATCGGCTACTTTTCTCAAATGCGCTCGGAAAACCTGACCCCGAACTACACGGTGCTTGAGGAGATCATGAAAGCGGATCCGGAACTGCGAGAGGAAGAAGCGCGCGGAGTGCTCGGCTCTTTTCTCTTCCGCAGGTTGGATGTGGAGAAGCGTGTGGAGGTTCTCTCCGGCGGAGAAAAATCACGTCTGAGCCTCGTCAAGTTCCTGGTGAACCCACCAAACCTCCTGCTCATGGATGAGCCCACCACTCACCTGGATCTCATGAGCGTAGAAGCCCTTTCTCAAGCGCTCAAGCGCTATGAAGGAACCCTCGTCTTCATCTCCCACGATGTCCATTTCATCCGCTCCCTCGCGGAGAAAACCCTGCATATCAACCAGGGCGTGCTCACTCCGTACTCCGGAGGCTACGACTACTATCTCGAAAAGTCCGGCATCATGGATGCCGACCTTGCGATGGATCAATAGGACGGGGCAACCGCATTAGAAAATGCGGTTGCCCATTTACGATTTACGATTTGGATGCTAGCGCGCTACGCGCGGGAATTCTTTACATCGTCCATAGTACATCGTGCATAACCAATGAGTTATGCTACATCACTCACCGATGACCGCCTGTTGGAAGCGCGTTTTTCTTGGGACGGATGTGCGGTCCCCCCGGTCTTCCCTTTTTCCGGATCAAGTGGTTGTGAGGCGCATGGCAGAGGCTTTGGATGAGTGGGGAAATTCGTGAAAAAACTTGAAAAAAACGAGGGCAGAGGATATACTGCAAGACGTACTGTTTATGGGGGAGAGCGGATCGATAAGCCCGATGATGGATCAGTATCTGCGAATGAAGCAGACACTGCCGAGTGACGTCTGGTTATTTTTCCGGCTGGGGGATTTTTACGAGATGTTTTTTGAGGACGCGCTGGAATGCTCACAAGCGCTTGGTTTGACATTGACAAAGCGGCAGAGTATTCCGATGTGCGGCGTGCCGTATCATGCGGCGGAGGGATACATCAGCCAGATCGTCAAGATGGGAAAGAGGGTGGCGATTGCGGAGCAGATGACGACACCTGTGCCGGGGAAGTTGGTGGAACGGGAAATTACTCAGATCATCTCGGCCGGAACGCCTGCGGACATGACTCAGATCGCTGCCGGGGAGCACAACTACATTGTTGCCTGTTACCACGACAAGAAGGCATGGGGGTTGGCGTGCGCGGACCACAGCACGGGGGAGTTCAGTGTGGCAGATTACGAGAGCAAGGAGGCCTTGATGGAGGAGATTGAGCGATTAAGACCTCGCGAGTTGCTCGTGAGTGAGGAACAGATGGAAGACTTTGAAACCCTGCCTGTGACACTCAAGTACGATGGTTATGCGTTTCTGCCTAACCTGGCCAAGGGGTCGCTGGAAAGTCATTTCCATGTGCATTCTCTCGAGGGATTCGGTTGTGCTCATTTGAGTGCGGCGCTCGGGGCTGCCGCAGCTATCCTGCATTACCTCAAACACCAGTTGCGACGCAGCACGGACCACCTGCAGAGACTCACCCTACGACCGACCGCGCGAGTGGTGCTCATCGATACGGCCAGCCGCCGCAATCTTGACTTGGTGGAGGCGAGAGGAGGTGTGAAAAACACCCTTCTCGGTGTGCTGAACAACACAGGAACTCCGATGGGCGCTCGGTTGTTACGCGAGTGGTTGCTGCATCCTATCTGCGATCTTGAGGAACTCACCCGGCGTCAGGACATCATCTCCGCGTTTTTGGAAGAGCCTTTTTTGATGAGCAAGCTGCGCGATTCTCTCAAGGGTGTTCGGGATCTTGAGCGTCTCTCCTCGCGCCTTTCTCAAGGGGCAGGCAATGCACGCGATTTGTTGGGGCTTACCATTTCGCTGTCGCGACTTCCGGATGTGACGCAGGATTTGGAGGCGCTTGCAGCGAAGCAGCAGCATCTGGCTTCACTTCGCGACGATGTCGGAGACTTCTCCAAACTGACGGAGCTGCTCTCTCGCGCCTTGGTGGATGAGCCTCCCGTCACCATCAAGGAGGGTGGAATGATACGTGACGGATATGATGAGAGGTTGGACGAGTTGCGTAGCGCTTCGCGAGAGGGGAAGGTATGGCTCGCGGAGATGGAGGCGAGGGAGAGGAAGGCCACGGGAATTGACTCACTCAAGATCCGTTACAACAACGTTTTCGGCTACTACATCGAGGTGACAAAAGCGCATTATGCCAAGGTGCCGGAGCACTACAAGCGTAAGCAGACTTTGGCCAACGCCGAACGCTTTGTTACCGAGGAACTCAAAAAGATGGAGAGCACCATCTTGGGCGCGGATGAGCGTTCGCGGCAGCTGGAGTATGAGATATTCGGTCGTCTGCGCGCGGAGGTGGGGAACTACTTGGGCGATATTCAGCGGAGTGCGCGTGCTTTAGCGGAATTGGATGTGCTGTTGAGTTTGGCGGAGACGGCAAGACTCCACAACTACTGCCGTCCTGTCTTGGACATGAGCCGTACCTTGCACCTCAAAGACGCGCGGCATCCGGTTATCGAACAGGTGCAACAGGATACCTCCTTTGTGCCGAACGATACCGAAATGGATGAGGAGCAGAATCGCGTCATTATCCTGACCGGTCCCAACATGGCAGGTAAATCCACCTACATTCGGCAGGTGGCGCTCATCGTTCTGATGGCTCAGATGGGCTCCTACGTGCCGGCAGCGGAGGCACACATCGGGCTGGTGGATCGGATCTTTTGCCGGGTTGGAGCGAGTGATGACATAGCGGGTGGGCAGTCAACCTTCATGGTGGAGATGAGCGAGACAGCCATGATTCTCAACAATGCCGGTGAACGGTCTCTCGTTGTCCTCGATGAAATCGGCCGCGGAACAGCGACATACGATGGTCTTTCCATTGCATGGGCTGTGGCGGAACACTTGCATGACGTCATCGGGGCGCGTACCCTGTTCGCTACGCATTACCATGAGATGGTGGATTTGCAGGAGACTCACCTCGGCGTGTCCAATTGGCATGTGGAAGTACGCGAATGGAAGGAGGAGATCATCTTTTTGCGCAAGGTACTGCCGGGACCGGCGGACAAATCATACGGCATTCAAGTGGCGCGTTTGGCGGGATTGCCTGCTCCCATCATTGAACGAGCCAAACGTATTCTGACGCACCTGGAAATGAGTGCGTCCATGCGAGAGCCCTCCCCACCCTCGCCATCAAAAAGACGCCGTAAGTCAGATGCTCCGCAGGAAAGGGATCTGCCGCATGCGAAACCCATGGCAGACATAACCCAGTTGGATCTTTTCGACAAGTTGGATCCTGGGATTTAATGCCGGACGGGAGCATGGAGGAAGAGAAAAGCGACAAAGGAAAACGGTCCAGTCGGGTGGTAGCATTCGTTATCGGGCATTGAAAAATGTGACAACAAGCGGTCTCATGACGACAGTTTTGAAAATCGGACATGGCATCGTCAAGGGAGTCCGCCCCATATGATCGCGTGCAGCGTACAAATTCCTTCAATCTTATGTCGTAATAGTAAATGCATATTCTTATGCATTTGACTGGGCATCAGCGCTATCGTCCTCTCGCTGATGACGCAGGCAACTTCATTGTTGGCGAACTCACAGGCAAAAAAACTTTGAACGTTTCTCTTTTGTAATAATTTGCAAGATTTTGCTCCGAGATGTTTTAGCCCGCTCCAGCTTTCTGTGATTCTCATTTCAACGCTTCTTTCCCGGGTGTGGCGTGGCATCTTTTCTTTCCGTCGTCCTTTGTGTGGGAGCTTGTTTGCGTGTTATTTTACCACTTTCGTGTGTTGTGAGTTTGCTGCCTAGTTGGCTCTAACAAGAGTTGCACTGCATCGTATGTGTTGTCATTTAATACGTAGATAATCAACGATGGTGTTTTAACACAATTAGCACTCCTTCGATGTAAAAGAGAGGTCGACATATCGACGGAAACCATTGAGTAATTTGGGATAATAAGAATTATGAATTGTCTTGACTAACGTATTTCAAATACGCTATACTGACTTTGAGGAGCAAGGGAGGGCAGGGTAGGAGTGGTCTGTTTCTTTTTTAAAGTAAAAAACAATGAAAAAAGCTTATACTGTATGCTTTGCAAGTGATACAAGAGGAGTACTGCCATTGTCGGTAGCTATTTGGTCTCTCGTCAGCTGTGCGCATGAAGAAACAACGTATGATATTCAACTGCTGGGGGACAATATTCCTGCGAGAGAGGTCGAGAACATAAGAAACCTTGTCAAGAGGGCGGGGGAACGCCATGAGGTCTCTTACGTGGAAATTAAAGACATGCTGCCGGAAGGACTGGCGGTGAAGGAACGTTTGCCACGAGTTACATGGGCTCGCGTTTTTGTTGCACGCATGTTGCCGGATGTTGACAGGGCTCTTTACCTCGATATCGACGTACAAGTGTGTCGGGATCTCACAGAGCTGATGGAAATGGATTTGGGAGATTGTGTTCTGGCGGGTGTTTTGGAGAAGGTTCCTGTGCCCGGGAAGGAATTTTTCCCGGAATTGGGGATACCGCACTCTTCGCCGGGTTATTTCAATGCAGGGGTTTTGCTCATGGATTTAGCGGCCATGAGGCGAGAGAATCTTGTTGAAAAGGTGCTTCACTTTATCGAAAAACACAATGAAAAACCGCTTTACGCTCTGGATCAGGATGCACTCAATGGGGCTCTTCATGACCGCTTCCTTCCAATCCATCCTCGTTGGAACTGGAGTGATAGCAATTCTCGTCGTATTTTGTCCATGAAACCTGGAGTGGAAAAAATCAAAGGTTATACCCTTCGCCAATTTGCAGAAGCAGCTTCCCATCCCGCCATCCTCCACTTCTGGGCACAACACAAACCGTGGCGTTACAATTACAGAATGGAGGGAAAGCGTTATGAAAAATGCATGAGAGACGCCGGGTTGCTGCAGGAGCGTTTTTTGCCCGGCTTTTGCTTAAAAGTATTGTTTAAAAAAATGACTCATGCTCCGCTCTACGCGATCACTCGTATGCGCTTGCGGCGTCTCTGTTCCCGGTACGGTATAGAAGATGAGGATTGATTTTGGCTTCCGCCATGCCGTCTTGCTGGCTTTGCATCCCTCATCCATGTTTTGCGGTTGCTTCGTTGACAACTTCTTGCCATTTGGCATAGAAAGAGGTAATATGGAGTCATGATAGTTTTTGTACGAGGAACAGTTGCGGAGGCTCTGCCTAACAGCATTACCGTTGATGTAGGTGGAATCGGATATGAGGTGTGTGTGCCTCTCTCCACCTATGATGCGCTCAATCCCTTGCCGGGACAGCAAATCATGCTCAGAACGCATCTTCACATCCGTGAAAATGCCCAGGTGCTCTATGGGTTTGCTACGGACGAAGAGCGTGATATTTTTCGGTTGCTTGTGGATCGGGTGAGTGGGATAGGCCCTGCTACGGCCATTGCCATACTGAGCGGTATGCGAGTAAGTGAGTTTAAGAATGCCGTGGTGGAGGGGGATGCTCAGGCTATCTCCCATGCAAAAGGGGTCGGCAAAAAAACAGCGGAACGTATAGTTTTGGAACTCAAGGACAAGGTCGGACTCGCTTCCACTTGGGAGGCTCAACAGCAAGGGGCTACTACCCGGGCGGCGGCAGATGCCGAGCTGGCCCTCGTCGCCCTAGGCTTCAAGCAAACGGAGGCACGTAAGGCTCTTGCACCGCTTGTGGAGCAAAATCCGGATGCAGAGACGGATGAATTGATTCGCCACGCTCTGCGCCAAATGAATCCCTGATTTCTCGGTATGCAACTTGCGGGCAGGTTTTGTCTGCAAGTCATTGTAAGTTTTAGTCCCACTCAAGCAAGATTTCTGCTCGTTTTTTCTCGCCTCCGGTTACTACGTGGCGGCTGAGTTTACCGGCGACTTGGTGAGAAATGCTCAGCGCTTCACTGATCATGCTCTCATGCTTGTAGGAGACATGAATACGCTGTGGAGCAGTTCCGGGCGCCTGCGGGAACGAGTCAAGCGTCCACGTGAGGTAGGATGAGTTGTTGATATGACCGTTGAAGTCAATATCTCTGCGGGAGGAGATGAGATAGGCGGTGGAGGCGGTTGGGACATCTGTCGGAAAGTCTTTGAGCGGATTTTCAATCGTTCGTGGGCAATCCTCCGGCACATCGAGCTGTGCTCGTTTGAGCGGCATGGGGCGACGCGAATTCACGTCAATCAGAACCCACATCAGATCCGCGCGACCGATGATTTTGTCGGAAGAATCTCTCATCTCCACGAAGCGACGAGCTTGCAGAGGGGAGGCTTTACCGGTGTTGGTGCGCAAGAGAACCTCTTCTTTCCAGCGCGGGCGGCGGACAAATTCGAAGTCGCCTTGAACCTCGACCCAGATCATGTTGTGAGCGAGCACCCAGTCATACCCCATCTTGTTGCGTGAGGCGTGCAACTCCGCCATTTCCTGACAAAAAAGCAAGTAACACTCCGGCTTGAGCAACAAATCCGCTCCACATTCGTAACTCGTGATCTGATGCGGCAATACCAAGTCATCCATGCGAGGATGGTAACATTTTCGGACATAAAAAGCAAGCTCTGAGAAAACCCCAAGGCAAACGCATTGAAAATGCGTTTGCTATTTACGATTTTCGATTTACGAATTACGATTTATTGATAACGTACGCCTAGTGCCTAGCGGCACTTAGGTACGATGTACGAATTACGATTTACGATATGGGGAGTTCGGCGGCTGCGCCGCGAATTTGGCAAACGAGAAGGATTCTTGAGATCCGTCATCATGATTCTTGATACGTATGAACGGTGATATCAGTCAATAAGAGCATTCTCCCCGTTGATGAAATTTTCTCTAACGGTTTGCCCTAGAGAAAACTCTCGACAAGAGGAAGAGCATCTGCTATAAGTGGGGACAATGAGGGACTACGTCAATCCAATGGTGATGCTGGTGGCTATCATCCTGATGGTTGTAAAGGCGTGTGGGGGAGGAGGAGAGAATGATGCCGTCATAGGACTGCTGGTGTTGTGTATCACGGCCGTTGTGGTGAATGGAGCTCTGGCAGTGGCCGGCGTTCTCGTGAGGCGTCCCGTGTTGATGAAGGTTGTATGGGCGGGGGTGTACTTTGTGATGGGGTGTGGAATATGGGCTGTGTGGATGACGCCTGTAGGTGAGGAAGAAGCAGCCTATCGTGAAGCCAAGAAGGAGCAGGTGGATCCCTTTGCCCGCGATGAAGAGGGGGAATGCTTGTTTACCCGCGCGGCTGCGCTTGGAAAGGAAAATGTTGTCCAGCAAATTATCGATTCCATGCATCCGACGGAAGAGATGATCAACGAAGCCGGCAGGAGAGCGGCAGAGGAAAATCGAGTAGGCGTGTTGGTATGTCTGGCGCGTGTAGGGATGCGAGCGGGCGCTATGAGCGGTGGAGTGCCGCTGCTGCATTCGGCGGCTCAGAACGGGAGTTGTGAAGCGATGGAATGGCTCATCTTGCGCGGGGCTTCTACCGATGCGCGGGATGAGGAAGGCAGTACGGCGCTCATTCATGCGGTGCAATCCGGAAACGTTTCGGCAGTGAGATTACTCATCGAGAAAGGGGCTGATCCCAAGTTGCGTGACGCGATGGGGCGCCGTGCCTTGGATTACGCCCGCAGTGAAGAAATGGAGGAAATACTGACCTCCTCACAACCCGCAAGCAACAACCTTCCCTCCTCATGAGACGCCTCATCATCTCCCTACTCGTGATCGGCTGTGTATGTTTCGCCGATGATATAACACTCACGGATGGCACCGTGCTGCGCGAGGCACAGGTTGTGCGCAAGGATTCGGACTCAGCGGTTATCCGTCATAGTGAGGGAGTGCAGAGGGTAAGCTTTGAACGCTTGCCCAACGAGTTGCAGGAAAGTCTTGACCTCACACCTCAGGCGGTGCAAGCGCGCAGAGAACTTGCCAAAAATGAGCAGTTGGCTCGGGAGCTTGCACAGGAAAAATTAGCAACTCAGCAGAGGGAGGCGTTGGAGACGAGCAGGCTTTCGCCTCGCTACCTCACCGGAGCTGATGTGATGGCTCTCTACTCTGCATGGGATACCCTTTCTGCTGCCGCAGCCGAGTATCTGGCGGCCGAGTGGAACCGTCGGGAAGCCCTGCGTTGCAACCTCACTGTGGAGTCAGATCGTTACGCGAAGGATGCTCAGCAGCTCTCCGCCCGCATGGAAAACGAGCGTGCCGACCTCCTCAAGCAGAAACGTCAGGTTGCTTCCCTTAAAGAGGAACTCAATCAGGCACGAGCCGATTTAAAGAAAGCTCAGAATTCCCTGCATTCGTACAAAGAGGAATACGAAAAACTCAGCAAACAACAGCAGGAGTCCCCTTCCACAGTTGTCATCTCAGAGCCCAATTACGTGCCGGTCTATCGTCCCAATCCCATCGTGCTGCCGCCGGTCATTGTGAGACCAACGCCTCCGCCTCCCCCGCACGGACTGCGTCCGCCGTTGCATGGACCGATGGGACCGCGACCGAAGCCTCCCGCGAGATGAGGGCTATTCGTTCATGTGCTCCATGCCGAGTTCAAGTATTTTCTGCACGTGATCATCGGCGGGGGAGTAATAGATGCTTTTCCCTTCTCTGCGCGTGCGGACGAGGTGGCTTTGGCGCAGGATTTTGAGTTGGTGGGAGACAGCCGGAACGCTCATGCCTAAATGCTCCGCCAAGTGGGTCACGCACAATTCGCCATGATGCAGAGCCCACAGAACCTTGAGCCTTGAGCTGTCGCCAAACACCTTGAAGAAATCGGCCAAATCGCAGATTTCTTCCTCAGACGGCATCGCTTCATCTATTTTGCAGAGATGTTCCATAAATTTTCTTTTTGATACTCCATCACCTGCCTCACGTCAAGCTGAATTTTCTGACTTGAGGAGAAGCAGGGCTTGTTCAGCGGCTGCGGTCTCAGCGCGACGTTTACTGGAGCCTTCGCCGGTACCCAGGACACGATTCTGCCAGATAGCTACGGCTCGGTAGAGGGGAGGGAATTCGGTAATTTGGTTCACTTGGTATTCGGCCGTCGTGTTGTTGATGCTCTGGAGGAGCTCCTGGAGTTCGCCCTTGGGGTTGGTCGAGAAGATGGCGCGAGCTTCCTCCAACCAGCGTTCCCCGAGAAGGCGAAGAGCCACTTGGGAAGCGGTGGCAAAGTCGGAATCCAGCATGACAGCCCCAATAATGCTCTCGAAGGTGTTGGCGAGCACAGAGAGAGTGTTTCTTCCCCCGCTCTTCTCCAGATGGGAACTCATGAGCAGTTGATCACCCCAACCGAGTTTTTTGGCGAGCTCTCCGAGGTGTTTCCGGCTCACGATGGAGGCGCGCATTTTGGTGAGAACCCCTTCATCGGCTTCCGGGCAGGCAGCGAAGAGTCGGAGAGAGACGACCAGCTCCAGGACGGCATCCCCCAGATATTCGAGCCGCTCGTACGGGGAAGGTGATGAAACGTCCCTTTGCAGACTGGGGTGAGAGAGGGCATCGCGCAGGAGGGACTCGTTTTGAAACCGGTAGTCCAACTTCTGCTCAATGTATTCCCTTTGCATACACATGAGCATAGCACAAGCGATGGGTCGGTTCCAGAGAAAACTAGTAGGATTTTGACTGTTTTTGCGAATGGCGAGGGCAAGGCGTGTCCCACCATGTGCATCATGAAATCCAGGACCGCCAGCGAAACGTCGAGCATCTTCGGTGCGCAGGAGATGGCTTATCTTCTGCCGGAAAGAGAAAATACCGGATCCAATCTCTACGAACTCTCCGATTGCTTGCGCGTGCGCGGTCGACAGGGAGACTTCGCTGATAGAGGACATGAAACGCCATATCGATTTTCTGGGGCGGCACTCACCGGCACACCACCTCAAGGAGTCAGAGGCTATATAGCCTTCAAACACACCTGATGGTCCGCGCCTACGTGTGCTGCCTGTCCGGAAAGCCATCCGACCCATAACGGTGCGCAGGGCATGGTCTTCCCCCTGCGATTATGGGTTGGTAGTCCCCATCTGTCTGTCACGCGGCGATTCAGGCAGATGGGGCATTGGCTTTGCGGTCGTCCTTTCGAGGGCGCAGTCCGGGAGGATATTCCCCACCGTGGGAGAGTTGTCTGCACTTCGCGAAGGCGAGCGCCGGGTTATTGGGAGAAGCATTGAGAAATTGCTTAACCCTTTCGAGCATTTCCTCTGCGGCTCGCAGTGAGGCTTCAGCTCCTCCGTACTGCTTGTCGGAGAAGTAGCGCGTGAAGTGCTCTTGTTGGCGGCAGAGGGTGACGCGCCACCCTTGAAAGGAGGTAAATTCGTAGGTAAAGCGCGTGATGTTTTTCCGGCGGCGATTGAGGTCGGTATGCATATCAGATGATTTTGGCAGAATGGCGGGGTATATGCAAACGAATAAAGGATATGACAAGAAAATTGTTGAATGACGCGTATGACCTCCCATCTTTTTCCTTCTCCTATTCGGAATCTCCCGGAGGTTGCTCTTAGAATACGTCATAGACAATTACTCCTGCCGTCCTCATGCCATTGACCCACCCGTTCGTTTTGCTGCCCTGACTTTCACGATTTATGGGATGGTAGATTATGGTGTTCGCCGGATGAAAAGCCGTTCAGGACTCGGACCAACTCTGCATTTTCTTCCTCACTTCGTACGGCAATTCGCACATACGGTGAATTCTTCATGCCGAGTTTTCCCGAACAGTCTTTGATGAAGAAATCAGATAACAAGAGTTGTTGAGCAAGCCGAGAGGAAATCCAAGGAGGAAGAACTTTACAGAGGATATAATTCGCTTGTGAGGGGAGGGGTTGAAGAATAGAACTTTTTGCAAGCTCTCTTATCAAAGACTCTCGTGCTTGGGCAAGCCTGTGACATGCCTCCCGGTAATCCGTACGGTATTTCGGGAACGTTTGCAAGAAAAATTCAGCAAACGAGTTGACGTTCCAAACGGGCAATTTCTCTTTGCAACGTTGAATGAGTTGTATGTCGGAAGAAGCTACGATCCCCAAGCGCAAACCGGGCACACCATAAGATTTGCTAATACTCTTCACGATAACAAGGTTTGGATATTTCGATAATATCTGTTCGCGTAGAAGACTGTTTGCTTCTCCTTCCGAAGAAAAATCCACAAAACTTTCATCAAGTAGAATTCGCTTTCCCTTAGAATAAAAACAGTCTATTAATCTCAGTACATCATCAACAGCGATAAAGTTACCGGATGGGTTATCAGGATTTATTAAGATAAGAGAATCTACTGAATCGCAGATAGAAAGCAGATGTTGAATGTCATAGGAAAAAGGATTCTCGGCATTTCCTGTGGGGTGAAAGCAAAGAACGCTATTGGGATCCATAATTCGCGCCGAATATTCTTGGGATGTTGGCAGTGTCAACCCCACCTTACCCCATCCCGGTTCAGATAAAAGAGCAGCTATCAATTCAGCCGCTCCGTTGCCAACAACAATTTGCTCCACCTCAAGGCCATATATTTCTGCCGCAAGCGCGTCTATCTCCCCGCGCCCGGAAGGATAGTTCCGCAGTAAGGATTCATAACTTTGGCGGGCTTCATCCAACATGCGCTGTGGAGGAAAATACGGGTTTACGAGGTAGCAGAAATCCTTCATTCGAGGAAAGCGCCAATATCCTCCATACCGGGCTGAGGTTCTCGTTAGTTTTTGCTCCCCTTCGTTGCATAACATTTCCTCTGCCACTCTCAAATCCTGAAGGGTATCTACCTCATACCATTTCTCTCCATGGAGGGTTAAAAGTTTGATGTCTCTTTTTTCGAGAGTCAGTAAAACCTTGAGAATTTGTTCGTAGTAAGAGTGTTTTCCAACGGCTGTGATGTAAGCTTCTAAAAACGGGAGGTATTGTTCACGTAGAAACTCGCGCGAAAATTTATAGATGTTTACAGTTTTGTAGTAGGAATTAATTTCACTGAAGTCAAAATGCGTTTTTGAAATCAACGCAGTCATTTCTCCTCTCTTGTTCATTTTTACCACAGTCCCATCCATGTAAGACTGATATTTATCGACAACAGCTAGATTAGGATCGGGACTTTCAAGCAGCCGCTGCAAAATTGATTTCTCAAAGATTAAATCACTTTCTAAAAGTAGAGTGTCTTCCAATTCAAGGTAATCTTTCGCCAACCACAAAGAATAGATGTTATTGGTCTTCTCATAATCCTTATTTTCAACATATTCCACATTCACTTCCTTCCATCTCGTACCGATACGATTCTTAACTTCCTGAGCCTCATAACCAACGACAAGGACAATACGTGTTAACCTTGTCGTAGTACATAGGAGGTCCAATGATCGCTCAAGGAAGCTTCGCCCCATGATGTCGACCATTCCTTTGGTGTGACCTTGCGTCTTCTTGCCAAGACGTTTTCCCATTCCTGCTGCTAAAATAACGGCTTGCATAGAGTTAATAATTTCTTGAAGCTCTCAGATCAAAGAAAGTGATTTTTCAAGTGCTTTGTTCTGCACGTAACCCGAGATCTGCTATCACGTAGTTATATATGTTCTCAGCAACGTTTTTATTCTCCGGGACAAGGAAGTTTTTGGCGAATACATTTCGATTCTCTCTTTTTACATCGTTTCCCGCCAGGACAATGCGTTCGATAAAGTCATAAATGTCTTCTTCTTTATTTCCTACGTATTGCTGGCGTAGAATCGCTATACCGGCTGGATTATTGAATTTGTAGGGAGGAATTTTCTCAAGGAAAAGGAAAGGCTTGCATAACAGAGAATATTCAGCGCAAAAAGAAATGCTGTCCAAAATCATCGCATCTGACGTGAAGAAAAGATCTTCGTAATCTCCTGTTTCTAATTTGGTGTTAGGCATTGTGTCCCATTGGTTCAAATAGGCATCGATTTGAGCAGGCGACCAGTATTTGAGAACGGACTCTCGTAATATGGGATGCGGTTTGAAAACGAAAGATACACGATCTTGGTATTGATGAGCAATATCGAGGTAAGTTTGATAAAAGCGTAAAAAATTTCCAATTCCTAGCAAGTGATGAGGGGCTATAATGACCTTCTTCATCCCTCGGAGAGGGCATTTCCAATCGTAGTTCCTCTCCTTATCCTCTAGTAATCGCTGGGAACCAAGGTAACCTAAGAACGGCGCAAAATTCCTGCCTTTTACAGGCGAAAGCTTTCTGAGCATTTTTTCATGCAGAGCCGTTTCGTGGAAAATTTTGTATGCATACTTATGCGGATCCTTAGTGTAGCAGCTTTCTGTCTTTACAATGAAGTAGCTGTACGGAATATAGTAAGTGAGAGAAGTTCGGATGAAGTTTTTAAAGATAAATCTTCGATTCGTAATGTGTTCGTAAGGATCCATGAAGAAAAGGAGTCCTTCACTGAACATCTCTTGAATATCAACCATTTCCCCACTCGAGAAGTCATACCCGCTGATAACGCGGCAGCTCGTATTTTCCAGGAGTTCAACTAGTCGTTGGGCCGTTTCCTTCATGTAGGCAAAGGAGAGGTATGTATATGGAGCGACCACCATATAGGGTTCAAAGCGTGGGTCGTGCTCAAAAAAACGATAAAGGTATACAAAGAAGGGATTGACGGAAAGATGGACCTCCGGCAAATTCGCTGAGACAGATACTGAAGGGATAAGATAAAAAATCGGCACTTCAGCCTTGCATTCTCT
>CANPXA010000004.1 GCA_947585525.1 uncultured Akkermansia sp.
CTCATCGGTTCGTGATTCCTGCCCGTCCTGCGAAAAATAATGGTAGAGCAAAATGCTCGTCAATACCGTCAGTATGATCAGCAAGAAATCACAGCGCTTCAGCAGTTCCTTTGCTTTCTCCTTCATGCTCTCTCCTTCGCTCGCTACCCGTCCGATTTTTCCTGCTCAACGCTCCTCGCGCAGCCACTGTGCAACCCGCGGGGCTGCATACGTGAGTATCATGTCGGCCCCGGCACGCCTTATACTCAGCAGCGCCTCAAGCGTGGCCTGCTTCTCATCAAGCCACCCGGACGCCGCTGCCGCCTGAATCATGAGGTATTCGCCGCTCACGTGGTAGGCGGCTATCGGCAGATGCGTCGCTTCCCTCAACTCAGTGATTACATCTAAATAATACGTGGCCGGTTTCACCATCAGGATATCGGCACCCTCTTCCTCATCCAGCAGAGCTTCCCTCACAGCCTCCCGCCTGTTTGCCGGATCCATCTGGTAGCTTTTCTTGTCTCCCTTCTTGGGAGCGCTTCCCAATGCCCCGCGGAACGGTCCGTACAGACAAGAGGCATATTTGGCTGTGTAACTCAGCAACGAGACGTTTTCCATGCCCGCCTCATCCAGCGCCGTGCGCAGCGCCCCGATTCTCCCGTCCATCATGTCGCTCGGCGAGAGAATGTCCGCCCCGGCCCGTGCATGACTCAACGCCTGTTTCACGAGAGCTTCCACGGTCTCGTCGTTCATGACCTCAATGCTCCCATCCTCCAACTCTTTCACGATCCCATCCTGCCCGTACGTGCTGTACGGATCTAAAGCCACATCGGTCATCACGACCATGCCCGGCACCGCGCGTTTAATGGCTCGTATCGCTCGCTGCACGACTCCACCATCATCCCAGGCCGCCCTGCCATCCGCGCTCTTCTTATCCTCTCCCACCACTCCGAATAAATCGACACAACGCAGTCCCAGCTCCTCGTAGAGTCTCTTGCACTCCTTCGCTATGCCCTCCACGCTCCACCTCTTGTTCCCCGGGAGCGACTCAATTTCCTCCTCACCCTCTCCTTCCCACACGAACATGGGATAGATCAACTGCTCCACCCCAAGATGAGTCTCCCTCACAAGCCCTCTTATTTCTTCGCTTTTCCTGTTCCTTCTCGGTCGTTTTCTCAGTTTCATTTTCTCTTCCTCTTTCCCCTTCATCCTACCATATTTCCCCAACCCACTCCAGCCTTTTCTTTCTCCATTGATTCTTTGTGAACAACAGACTTTTTCCTCATTTTTATTCACATTGTTAATAAGTTTGTAACTACTTTACAATCTTGTTTTTATATTAATTATACAGGCATTTAAGGACAGATAAAATTGAAGAATGAATGAAAGTCAACAAAAGTTAAATTTGCCGGAACGGGACGGAAAAAAACGGGGGTGTGGAACGCTCATGGAACGGGGGCTCACAAAAGAAAATTGAGGAAGGAGAAAAAAAGTCTTTTCAGGGAGGGGAGGTCATGGCAAATTGGGGGGGCGTCACCACTCGGGAGACCGAAAGCCTCGAGTCACCCGAAGAGAGACAAAGAAACGAGAGAAAGAACACAAAAGAAGAGACGGAGGAACGGATGAAAACCGAGAGCAGCGAGAATGAGACGTGGGAACGGATCGTGGCGGATATGCGCCGTTATGGAGACGTGGGGAGTTATGGACTGGAATCATACTTCAACAAACTTTCACTCAAGGAGGACACGGGGACCAAGCTCATTATCGAGTATCCGGAGGATTTACCGATCATGTGGGTGGAGGTCAATTACTCCGACTTTATCATCAACTCCGCAACGCGCATCCTGCAGGGAGCTCGTACGCTGGAATTCCGACCGATTCAGGGGGAGCAGCCCGAGCCGATACTTACGGAGGTCGATGCTGCCACGCAAAGTGAATCCGATTCTCTATCCCGAGAAAGTTTTCTCCCGCTAGATTTGCCCGAAGCTGAGGCCGGCAGCAAACAGGTGGAGGCTCCCCTCGCCCCCAAACCTGCGCAAAAGCGCTCTCGCTCCACCGGCAAAGTTGCCTCCTTCAACACGGGGCTCAACGAAGACTACTCCTTTGATTCTTTCGTGGTTGGTGAAAACAGTGAATTCGCCTTCGCTGCCGCCAAGGCTCTCGTTGATAAACCCGGACATCTCTACAATCCCCTCTTTATCCATGGTGCCTCCGGCTTGGGTAAAACTCACCTGCTGCAGGCTATCGGCAATGCTCTCCGCAAGCACGACGAGGAAGCCCACGTCCTCTACGTCACCAGTGAAGACTTCACGAACAGCTATATCGACGCCCTCTCCCGAAAAGGCGATGCTCTTTCCAATTTCCGGAAAAAGTACCGTAAGGCGGATGTCCTGCTCATCGACGATATTCAGTTTATGGCTCAGAAAGGCAAGACGCAGGATGAGTTCTTCCACACCTTTAACGCTCTCTTCTCCAGCGGTAAGCAAATCGTCCTGACGGCAGATTGCCCCGCAGCCGACGTCATTGGCATGGACGATCGCCTCACCTCGCGCTTTGAGCAAGGTCTCTCCGTCACTCTCCTCCCTCCCGCATACGAAACTCGCATGGCCATCCTGCGTGCCAAGAGTCGTGCTTGGCGTGCTGATCTCGTGGGTGATGAGGTGCTCGATTTCCTCGCAAAAAACATTTCTCGCTCCGTCCGCCGACTTGAGGGAGCCCTCACTCGTCTTGCCACCTTTGCCTCCTTTTCCCACCATTCTCCCTCTGTCTCGGAAGCCCGCGCCCAGCTGCGTGACTTCCTGCGCGAGGAGACAGGTGGTCGTCTCTCCATCCGCGATATCCAACAACGCGTTGCGGACGAATTCAACCTCCGTGTGGCCGATCTCAACGGACGTCGCCGCACCGCCGGCATCGCTCACCCGCGACAGGTCGCCATGTTCCTTGCTCGCCACCACACCGCTTGCTCCCTGCAAGACATCGGTTTGGCCTTTGGTGGAAGGGATCATGGCACGGTGTTGCACGCTATGCGCACCATCGAGAGAAAATTGCAGGATGATTCGGATCTGCGAGCTTCTCTCGGCCGCATCACGTCCTCTCTGGGGATTTAATCCCCCCCCGCTCCGTTTGTCCTTTCATACCCCTCCTTCTATCATGGAGCAGCAACATGCTAAAAAAAATATCGCCGCGCTCTCTTCCGTCCTCTGGAGTGCCGTCCTCTCCCTGCTGAAACTCGTTGTAGGCATCGCCACCGGTTCGCTCGGTATCCTCTCAGAAGCTCTCCATAGCACCCTCGACCTCATGGCTGCCCTCGGCACGCTCTTCGCCGTACGCCTCGCAGCCAAACCCGCCGATGAGGATCACCCCTACGGTCACGGCAAGGTGGAGAATCTCACGGCTCTCGCTGAAACCCTCCTCCTGCTCGGCACCGCCATCTGGGTCATCCGTGAGGCAGTTTCCCGTCTGTTGAGCGACGACCCTGCCGCCCTGCAAGTAGATATCTCCCTGTGGGCCTTCCTCGTCATCATTGTGTCCCTCGTGGTGGACATCAATCGCTCCGCCATGCTCCGCCGCATCGCCCGCGAAACAAACAGCGCCGCTCTCGAAGCGGATGCAGCACACTTCTCCAGTGACATCTGGAGTAGCGCAGCCGTACTCGTTGGCATTACCGGCGCCGCCCTCTCCTCCCAAGTCACGCCCAATTCCCCGCTGCACTGGCTGCTCATCCGAGCCGATGTATTCTCCTCACTCATCGTTGCCTGCATCATCCTTCACATCTGCAAGGTGCTCGGTTCCGCCGCCATCAATAATCTCATGGACAAGACCGACAGCGCTCTCTACTCTCGGCTCAGCTCCCTCATGCAACAAAATATGCCCGCCTACCCTCTGCGAGGTCTCCGCGTCCGCGCCGTAGGCAACACTTCCTATATCGAGATGGTCGTCGGTATGCCGCGTGAATTGCACATCGACTCCGCCCATGAAATCGCCGACGCCATCGAACACCTCATCGAAAACTCCCTTCCCGGAGCCGAAACTCTCGTCCATATCCAGCCGGAAGATCTCTCCCCCGACTCACCGGACCTCCTCATCCGACAGATCGCCCTCGCTCACCGCCTCGCTGTGCACAGTCTGCGCTTGTTGGAGGCCGACCAGGGACTCCTCGTTTTCACCGACATGGAGCTTCCATCCGGCGCCAAATTAGGCGCGTGGAGTGTCCCCATCCAGGCCTTCCGTTCGGAGGTAAAACGCCACCTCAACGCCGCCGATGTCTTCGTCCATATCGAGCCCGCCATGCGAACCTTGCCGGAGTTCTCCTCCCCCATCCCGGAAAACTGGGAGAGCTCCGTTCGTCGTGCCATGAACGACCTGCACGCCCCGTCCCCAACCTCCATCCGCCTCTTTTCCAAAGGCAGTCGCCGCGTCTGCTTCGTCTCCATCCCGGCAGATCCTGCTATTTCCGTCGAATCCTCCCACGAGCAGCTCACTCTCCTCAGCGAAAAACTCTCAGCCGCCCTGCCCTCGCTCGCTCGCATGGTCGTGGTTTACGACTGACCCGTCGCGGAGTTTATGGGGAGCTTTCCCCGCATGGTAAACGCATCTGAGAGAAGTGAAGCAACGGAGAGAATGCTCTTATCGATTGATATCATTGTTGATACCTATCAAAAATCATGACAACGAGCGGTCATCATGATGACGGATCTTAAGAAGAATCTGCATTCGTTAACAATCCAAAAAATCTGTGCAACGCACACATTATTAATAACTCGTAACTCGTAACTCGTAACTCGTAACTCGTAACTCGTAATTCGTAATTCGTAAATAGGCCCCACCGCCTCCCGCCGCTTTCTAGCCAACAACTCGCATCGTTCCAAAAATTTCCCTCCGCTATCGCTTTGACGCTTCGGTACCTCACTACCTCAGCGCCCTGCGGGCAAAAGCTGCGCTTTTGTCCAATCGCCCTGCCCGCCCGCTTCGCGTGCGCCCTCTACGTGGCCGTCGGGCGCTTTGCATCCCCCGCGCGCAAGCGCGCATTATTTCCAAATCGTAATTCGTAAATCGTAAATCGTAAATGGAAAACGCATTTCCAATGCGTTTTCCCCGCCCCCGTCATCAATGTTTCCTGTGCTTGTCCTGCTCGCGCAGGGAGGCCTGCATCTTAGCACAGTGACGGTAACCGGTGCGCCCGGCCAACATTTTCATGCTCAAATTGGAGGACCCCCACTGGATGATTTGAATCTCCACCACACGCAGAGCCCATTCTTTCATGAGCTGCTTGTTCGGTTGATAGATATCAATCGTCCCGGTGCCAACCAGAGCCGCCCCGTAATCGTCAATCACATAGATGTAAGGCTGTCCCTTGATGCGGAAACGCGTGCCAAGAGGATAAACTGACCAATCGGCTGCTGCGCTGCGTACCTGGTTGGTGTACTTGAGCGAGGTTCCTATGGCATTGCGTGCACCGTAGCCACGATGATCCATCTCGGAATGGGTGTACGCCGTGGTTCGTACGACGCGATTCAGCTGCGAAGGATGGTAGAAAGGCATTCCGTGCTTGTCCCGTCCCAAATTCGGCAACTTCGGATTCGGGCGCGCCGAGGGCGACGGAGCCGCAGGCATGACGAAACCACGACTCACCAAAGTCTGTCCGGACTTTGCCGTCTTTTCTCCCGCTCCGTAGGCTCCTCCGACCATCAACAGACAGAGCACTACTCCCATCCATTTGTGAGCGTGGTTCACGATATGTTTTTGAGAATTCAGCGTCGGGTTCATCGACTCTCAACCCCGACGACAGTGCCCACTTTACCACTTTCCCCCGCCCCTTGTCAAGCCTCAATTGGCTCCGCTCTAGGGAAATATCGGCACAACGTCATATTTTACATTGAAACACAATATGTTACAAATCTGATTTTTCTGCGTCTCTCATGGGACACTCTCATTCACATCGTTCATCGTCCATGATTCCGTCCATCGTAATTCGTAAATAGGCGAACACCGCTCGCCCACGCTCCCGCATCGCATATCCCCGCGTGCAGCGCGCGAACTTTCCACATCGTAATTCGTAATTCGTAATTCGTAAATAGTCGGTGTTCCGTCGCCTAATCCCTCGCATCCTTGGGATCGAGTGCGTCCCTCAATCCATCACCCAGGAAGTTGAGCGCGAGGAGGGTCAGACAGAAGAAGAGAGAGGGATAGATGAGCAACTCCGGCGCCACCTCCATCCGATCAGCCCCTTCCTTGATGAGTGTACCCCAAGAGGAATTCGGAGCCTTCACTCCCAACCCGATGAAGGAGAGTGTCGATTCTGTGAGCATGATACCCGGCACAGCGAGGGTCGTATAAATGATGACGGTGCCGAGGAGATTCGGAGCAATATGGCGGAAGAGGATGGAGAGGTGTCCGAGACCGAGGGAGCGTGCAGCTTGCACGTATTCCTGCTCGCGGATCACGAGAGTCTGCGTTCGCACGATGCGGGCGAGTGTGAGCCAACCGAGTGCGCCGATGGCCAGAAAGAGAGGCATGAGACCGAGGATGGGAGCCACAGCTTCGCGAGTCCACCCTGTGGCATTCACCACCCGATCCGTCAGCTCACGGCACGGTTCCTCGATGCTCAGCGAAAAGACGATGACCAACACGATGAACGGAAGTGCAAACAGAACGTCAACGAGCCGCATCATCACAGCATCCGTTCGTCCCCCCACGTAGCCGGAAATCAAACCGTACACCAACCCCAGCACAAAAGCCACGCTCGTGGCCGCTACCCCGACGAGCAACGAGATGCGTCCGCCATAGAGCACGCGAGCCAGCATATCGCGTCCGAGGTGATCGGTGCCCAGTAAGTGATCGGCGCTTGAGCCGGCAGCGATGTGGTCGAGGTCGGTGAGGTTCGGATTCGGGATGAAGGAGAAAAGTGGCAACAGGAAACAAGCCGCCGCCATGAGCAGCAGGAACACGAGGGCGAGCATGGCGGCACGGTTGCGCAACAGGCGCTGCATAGCGTCCTGCCAGAGTGATTTCCCCGCAATGTAGTTCACCTTACTCATGCACGTAATCGTGGGTTCATCCATGCCAGCACCACATCCACAATCAAATTAGCCGCCACGATGAGTACTCCGTAGCACAACACCAATCCCTGAATGAGAAAATAGTCGCGATCCGTTGTCGCATTCACAAAGTGTAACCCCATGCCCGGCACCTGGAAACACGTCTCTACCACAAAAGACCCCGTGATGAGCGCCGCAAATGCAGGCCCCAGGTAGGAGACTGCCGGCAGCAGCCCGCTGCGTAAGGCATGCAGCCACAAGATGCGTCCCGTACCGGCTCCCTTGGCACGAGCGGTGCGAATGAAGTCCGAGGAAAGGCTCTCCACCATGCCACCGCGTGTAAGACGGGCAACGTAGGCTGCATTCACGGCGCCGAGAGCTAAGGCGGGGAGCACGATGCACAGCGGGTTGTCCCATCCGGCCACGCTGAGTCCGGGTACGTGCGCTCCCAAGGTGATGCCCAGCACGGGCGCGATGACGAAAGACGGAATGCAGATACCTGCTACGGCGAGGAGCATGAAGAGCGTGTCCGGCCAGCGGTTGCGGTAATGGGCTGCCAGCATCCCGGCGGGAATGCCCAACACCACCGCCAACAACATGGCGGCACTGCCCAAAGCTAACGACACGGGAAATGCGCTGCCGATGATCTCCGAGACCTGCACTCCCTCCCTCACCAGCGAAGGACCGAAGTCTCCTTCCAGGAGAAGGGCCTTCCAGTACCGTGCGTACTGCACGAGCGAACTCGCATCCAATCCGTAGAGCGAGTTGAGCTGTGCGAGCACCTCATCCGGCAGCTTACGGTCACCCATAAACGGATTGCCGGGCAGGATTCGTACGAGAAAGAAAGTGACGGTCTCCAGCACGAAAAGTACGACCACCCCCTGCATCACACGCTTGGCAAGAAACTTCATCATGGCTTGCCTCCCTCCTCATCAAGTTCAATCGCATCCAACGGGTGGTTGTCCAGCAGCAGGGGATGCCATCCGTTCACGCGGGGCGACCTCAAATACGTGCGCTCGCTCCAGTAGAGGGGAATGATCGGACTCTCGCGAAGCACGATCGCTTCCGCCATGGCAAGGTGTTTCAAGCGTTCTGTCTGGTCCGCACATCTCTCCGCAGCATCCAGCTCCGCATCACATTCCGCATTCCCCCAACCGGTGCAGTTGTTGCCCGCTCCGCTCCGCCAGAGCTCGACAAAAGTGGCAGGGTCCAGGAAATCACCACTCCACGAACAGGAGGATATGTCGTATTCCCCATTCTGCAGGGCGGCTTTGTAAGCCGTCCACTCACACGCGCGTATTTCCACTTGAATTCCTAACACCTCCCTCCACATCGCCTGAATGCTCTCGGCCATCACGCGTTGCACATCCCGCGATGTCGTCATAATCTGCACGGGAGGAAATCCCCGTCCTCTCGGAAACCCCGCCTGCTCCAAGAGTTCGCGCGCCTTCTGCTCGCGCTCTTCCTGCGTCATGTCCTTCACCGCCGCATCAACGACGCCCGGATAGTCAACCGTGGGAGGAGTGAACCCGTACGCCTCCCTGCCCGCCCCGCGCACCACTCTCTGCACCAAGGCCCCGCGATCCACCGCCAGAGAAAGAGCCCGGCGCACACGCGGATCCCCCAGAGGCTTGCGTAATGTGTTCAATCGGTAAAAAACGGTACAGTAGTAAGCATCGCGACAAAACTCCCCCGGTGCACGATGCCGGGCGTAGTCGATCATTTCCGGGGGGACGTTGTTGGTGATATGTAATTTGCCGCCGAAGTACATGCGCGTTTCCGTGTATCCATTCACAATAGGTAAAAACCGAATGCCGCGGTTGCGGACCTCGGTCGCGCGCCAATAAAGAGGATTCGGCTCGACGCTCAGGTAGTCGTTGATTCTCCTCTCCTTCAACAGATAGGCTCCGTTTCCCACCCAGTTGCCGGGTCGTGTCCACTCGCTGCGCCGATCCAGCATCCCACCGTTCGCCTCCACATGATGTCTCGGCAAGGGAAACCACGTGAAGTGCAACAACCGCGACAAAAGTCCCGGCATCGGCGTCTCAAATTGAAGCTCCAGCGTGTGCTCATCGGGAGTACGCACCCCGCGCACTTGCTCCCAAACAATCTTCCCATCGTGGTACCCCCGCGCGTCCTTGAGCGGAAAAAGCATCTCAGCGTAGCGACCGCCGAACTCCGGATGCAACAGACGCCGGTACGCATACGCAAAGTCCCCGGAGGTCACCGGCTCGCCATCACTCCACGACGCCTCGCGGAGATGAAAGGTCCACACTGTCGCGTCGGCATTGTGTTCCCACGAACTCGCCGCACCCGGGTGCACGACGGAGGAGTCCTGCCCATCCGGACGCACAAGTCCCTCCAAAAGAGCAGAGATAATTTTTCCGTCGGCGACAGCGGTTGCCTTGTGGGGGTCGAGGCTTTGTGGTTCCGAGTTGTTGCCGATGAGCAGCACCCCTTCCCTCGCCGCACGGGAGGAGGAAGATTCCCCCTTTTCCCCGCAGCCGACAAACAGGAAAATCCCCCCCACGCAGCAACAAAGCAACAGACTGATGCTAACTCGTGTCACGGGAGGGAATTGAAACAGCGGTGTTACTTATTCATCCCCTTCTTCCACCTCTTCCTCTTCATCACTATCCGACTCTCCGCCATGGGCCAAAATAAACTGCAAATCCTTAAGGTCCAAGCTGGAGGCAAAGCCCTCGTCACCCAACACGTTGGTGACGAGCTGGTTTTTCTGGTGCTGAAGGATGCGAATCTTCTGCTCCACGGAGTCGCGGGTGAGCAAGCGATACGCAATCACTTTGTTCTTCTGCCCGATGCGGTGCGTACGGTCGATGGCTTGATTTTCCACGGCCGGATTCCACCACGGGTCGTAGAGAACCACGTAAGATGCCGAGGTCAGGTTCAGACCCGCTCCACCCGCCTTGAGCGACAGCAGGAACACACTCGGCTCCTTCGTCGTCTGGAAACTCTCAATCACGCCCTTCCGGTCCTTAATCTGCCCAGTGAGGTAGTGGAACGGACGATTCTCCTCGACGAGTCGTTCCTTGATGATGTCGAGCATCTGCACGAATTGAGAGAACACAAGCACCTTATGCCCCTCCTCCCGCAGCTGATCCAGCAGGTAAAACAGGGCGTTGAGTTTCGCGCTCTCTGCTTTCTTGTATTTTGCCTCGCCGTTCTTGTCCTTGATGAGCCCGGGGTGGCAGCAGATCTGCCTCAGCTTCATGAGCCCCTGTAAAATGGCAAATGAGTTCTTCTTCACCTCATCGTTGGAATCCATCTTCAGCAAAGCCTCCTGGATACGACGCAACTCGTGCTTGTACAGCTGCAGCTGGATACCCTCCATCTTGGCGTACACCTCCTCCTCCGTGCGCGGCGGGAGGTCCTTGGCCACCTGTTGTTTCGTACGGCGCAGGAGGAAAGGTTTGAGTCTCGCCGCCAGACGGTTCTGACTCTGGGCATCCTTTCTCTTGTCAAATCGTTTCTTGAAGTAAGCCCTGCTGCCAAGCACCCCCGGCATCGCAAAGGCCATGAGTGACCACATGTCCAGCAGACGGTTTTCAATCGGCGTGCCGGAAAGCACGAGTCGGTTGTACGCCGAAATCTCACGAGCCGCCTTCGCCGCTTTAGAATCCGGGTTCTTGATCTGTTGTCCTTCATCAAGAATCACCGTGAGCCACTTGATGGAGTTGATCTGTTCGCCGCAGACGCGCAACTGGGCGTAGTTGATCACAACCATGTCCACGTTCTCCTTGATGTTCTTCACGTTCGCCTGAGACTTGTTGCGAATCACCAACACCCGCACCCCCGGCGCAAACTTCTCGGTCTCTCCCGCCCATACGTCCAAGACAGACTTCGGACACACGATGAGCACCGGAGGTACTTGGACCTTCTTCTTGCCCTTCGTGTTCCTGCGCACGTAGTCCTCCCGCAGCCACAGCACATACGTGATGGACTGAATGGTCTTGCCCAAGCCCATGTCATCTGCAAGAATGCCTCCGAAGCCATTGACTGCCAAGTAGGCCAAGAAGTGGAACCCCTCCACCTGATAGGGACGCAGTGTGGCCTGCAAGGAGCTCGGCACGTCCGGCCGCACGTCGATCTGAATTTCAGATGTACGTTCCGTGATCTTTGCCCACGCCTTCGGATCAAATACTTCCGCCGCACGAGGATCCGCCAGCTGCAATGCGTGCATTCGATGCGTCTCACCGGACAGATCGTAGGGATCCAGACCCAACTTGGTGACGGCATCTCGCTCCTCCTCGTTGAGTTTGATTTCCAACCGCATCCACCTTCCATCATCCATGCGCACGTAGCCGCCACGCGCCGCCACCAAGGAGCGTATTTGTTCCTTCGTGAGGGTGAGTCCCTCCACATCAAAGACGACGCGCAGGTCAAACCAGTCGATCTCCTGCTTCACAACCTCGAAACGAATGGAGGCAGCCACAGGGTCGGCCAACAGGGATTTGAGGCTGGCGTCCAACTCGACGTTCACGGTCTCCGGAATGGCCCGCACCCAATCGGCAAACTTCTCCGGGAATTGTTTGGTGATACGAGTTTTGAAGACGTGGACAGGTAAATCTTCCTTGCGATGGTAGATCTCGGAGAGCCACTGGGCTATCTCCTCATACACGGGTTGGCAATGATAATCCTGAGAGGGCGTGCCCTTCTCGATAATGTCCGGCGTGTCTTCCTTGCGCCGCGAGAGTCCATAGGTGAACGCCATCTCCTCCATCATGCCCGGTATGGGATAGAGATAGTCACGGATGAAGCGCAGCAAGGTGCCGTCCTTCACCTTCACCTGCTCCACCACCTCCCAATCATCCTTGCCGAGACGCTCCTTGCGCCGACCCTTATTGTCCTGCGCCGTCACCTCCAACAAGACGTGCTCGGTATCGGCGCTGGTGAGTCCCTGCACGATCTTCATGTTAAAAGTGGGTATCATTTCGATATCCACCACGCGCTCCTGCATGCTGGGCGGTAGCGTGGCTCCGATCTTGCGCAGGAATTCGACGCCATCCAGGCTGTCAATCACCGACTTCGGGATGGAATAACGCGGCTCCACCTCAGTGCCCTCAAGCCAGCGCGGCGGACCGGGAAATACGGTCTCGTCGGACTGATAGAGTTCCTCCTGTCCGGGCAACTGGCGCACCGAGTGAGTGACGTGCACCCCCGCCGCCGTCACGAGCTGCAACCCGTAACAATCCGGAACAATGGGGTCGTCAATGCATATCCACTTGAGCGGCTCGCGCACCACTTTGAAGTAGCAGTCATCCAAGTTGAGCAGGTATCCCTTCAACGCAGGCTGATGGAAAAGGCGGTTCATCACCCGGCATGCCTCCTCCTTATCCAGATCCAACGTCACAGCCCCCTCCCGTTCGCAGAATCCGCTCAACACGTTGAGCAAAATGTCCGATTGAGGGTCCATCTTGTACGCTCCACTGATGAATTGCTCCATCAGCGTGTCCAACTGGCTCTTCTCGCGGATCGGTATCCATTCCTCGGCATCCCCGTTGCGATACTCAAAATGGGCCTCGTTGATCGTGGAGATAAGACGCAGGTGGAGGTTGCGTCGCGGCGGTTGAGGGGGACTCTCGTTGATGCTGCGAATTCGCTCGTACCATGTGCCTATCTCTTTCTCGTGCTCCCATTCGCGCATCCGGGTCTGCACCTTGCCCAAATCCGTCACGACGGACATAAAGCTCGGGAAGCTGATGCGCTTCTTGGCAAAGGCGTAGGCGATATAGTTCCAAAATTCAAGGATATTGCGCGGCGGCGAGGGCCAAAGCTCCAGCGCATCATACCCGCTGATCTCCCAACGCGGATTGAGCCGCACGAGGTCGTGGTCGTGAATTTCCTGCTCGATGGAAAATCGGCGGTACCTCTTTTCCAACTTGGCAACATAGTCCTCTTCCCTCGCATCCAAATCCCTTCCGAGCTTGTCCTCCAAAACATCCGACAGCGGAATCTCGTTCAGCTCGTTCGGACTCTCCGGCATACTCGTGCCCCGATACATCCTCTCGATCATCGTTGCCACCAGACACGCCCCTCCCATCTCCTCATCCTCGCAATTGGTTGAGCCGTACCACCTGTTTCCCTGGAGCCGCAGGCTGGTGCGATAGGCTCCCTGTTTGGTCTCCACCCTTCCCTGGATAAACAGGTGATTCCCGAATATCTGCGTGACCGCTCCCTCCTTCTGCAACCTCTCTCCCTCCGTGCGCACGACTTCAGAATACGCGTTGAGAAAATTCAACGTCGCACGGTCAGGATTCAATGACGAATTTAACATTTTTCTCTCTTTCTCTTTCTTTTCCGGCTCATTTAAGCCTCTACCCCGCTCCATCTACCGGCGGATTGATTCTATCATAACACGGTTTTGTCAACTTTTCAAGATGTGTCTGTTCTTTTTTTTCATTTTTTCTCCGCCCCGCCACAACACAAATCATGAACTCTCCGCTACCGGAGCTACGCTGAGTCAAAGCGGTCGACGGCCCCGGTAGGGCGCACGCGAAGCGGGCGGTAAGACCGATTGGACAACGCGCAAGCGTTGCCCGTAGGGCGAAGCGCCGGTGGGGCGGCGCTGAGTCAAAGCGGCATGGCACAAATACAAACCTTTCTAAATAATCATCAGTCATGTTCACCCCACCTCCTCCGCTCCCGCTCCGCATCTCCGCGCGCCAGCGCGCATTATTTCCAATTCGTAATTCGTAACTCGTAATTCGTAATTCAAAAAATAGTTCGTAACACGCGTGAAAATCCTCCCCACTCAGAATCCTTGACTTGCTATTCACCGTGCATCGTGTAAAATGCCGACATGAAGTCGTTCTTGGGTGGTCTTTTGCTGATGATGGCAATTGTGGCGCTTGTGCTCACCGTTGTCTACCACACCTCCGTCAATTCCGAACTCCGCTTTGAGCCCAGGGATTCCCACGAGGAGTACATCAACACTCGCCGCTCCTACCGTCCCCGCATCACCAAAACGCCTCCTCCTCCCGCCCCTGTCCCGACCCAACCGACACAACTCCCTCCCGATGAAGATGTAGCAGAGGAGGTGGAGGAATGAACTCCCCCACCCAACTGCCCGTAGTCGGCTATACGTTCGGGGATCCGGCCGGCGTCGGACCTGAAGTGATGCGCAAGGCGCTCCTCGAGTTGCAGGACTCCCCCGCTCATTTCGTCCCCATGGGTTCAGTTTTCCCCTGCACACCCGGAGCACCGAGTGCCGACACCGCCAAAGCCGCGTGGGAACAGTTGGAGTCCGCCGCCGCTGCCCTCAAGGAAGGCAGAATCGACGCCGTGGTCACCGCCCCGGTTTGTAAAGAAAATCTTCAGAAGGTCGGCTTCCCCTTCCCCGGTCAAACCGAATTCTTCGCCGACCGCCTCGGTGTTAAAAACTTCGCCATGTGCCTCACCGGAAAGAACCTCACTGTCGGTCTCTGCACGATTCACGTCGCCCTCGAACAAGTGCCCCGCTTGCTCAGCACCGAAACGATTCAACAAGTCGGTCTCCTCCTCTGCGAATTCCTGCACCATCTCGGCAATCCCATGCCCCGGCTCGCCGTTGCTGCCCTCAACCCGCACAAGGGCGAAGGCGGCGCCTTCGGCTCCCAGGAACAAACCATCATCGAACCCGCTGTCCTCGCTCTCCGTAAGCAGCTTGGCTCCCGCGCCTCGGTGGACGGTCCCTGCGTACCGGATTCCGTGTACCGCGAGGCAGCGAGCGGACTCTACGATGCCGTGATCGCCCCCTACCACGATCAAGCTCTCATTCCCCTCAAGTTGCTGGATTTTGATTGCGCTGTCAATGTGACCCTCGGTCTGCCCCGCCTGCGTCTCAGCCCGGACCACGGCACAGCTTTCGACATCGCAGGCAAGAATATCGCTAACCCCGGCAGCACTCTGCACGCCTTCCGTCTCGCCCTCCGCTACCTCTCCCACTGAAAACAACGCTCGAGAAATTCCGCTACGCTCTCGCTTTGACGCTTCGGTACCGCTCTACCTCAGCGCCCTGCGGGCAAAAGCTGCGCTTTTGTCCAATCGCCCTGCCCGCCCGCTTCGCGTGCGCCCTCTGCGGAGCCGTCGGGCGCTTTGCACCCCCCGCGCGTAGCGCGCGAACTTTCCAAATCGTAAATCGTAAATCGAAAATCGTAAATATATTTGACCCTCTCCCGTCCCTATGTTACAATTTTGTTCAGAGACGCCCCGAAGAGCGACTTATCCCTATCTGGTAGATCTATGAAATTCAAGCGACCGAAAATGGTGGATTTGGCCGATCTTGTCAAGGGCGGTCATGCGCTGCCCGAGTGGCTGATCGGATGGGGCGAGAAAAAATTGGGCCTCCACGCCCTCAATGTCGCTCATGAGAAAATCGATGACGATTGGGATGCCGGTTCTCAAGAAAATTTCTTCCGACTCGCTTGCAAATACCTTAACCTCAACTACGACCTTTCGGGGCTCGACAACATCCCCCAAGAAGGACCCTGCGTCATTGTCTCCAACCACCCCCACGGTATGTCCGACGGTCTCATGTTCGGTGACGTGGTCATGAAGGTACGCAGCGACATCCGCATCGTCGTCAATGAGTTTTTGCACTGCGTGCGCGGGATGCGCGACTACGAGATAACAGTCGATGTTTACGGAGGAGAGGCAGCCAAACGTGCCAACATGACGGGGATGCGTGAAATTCTCCGCTGGCTCAAGGCCGGTCATTGCATCCTCGTCTTCCCCAGCGGCTCCGCCGCCACCTTCTCCCCCAAGGACGGCCGCATCATCGACGATCCCTGGCAAGAGAACATCTCCTCCCTCATCCGAAAAACAGGCGCCACCGTGGTGCCCATGCACATCTCCGGTCACACCGGCGTCTTTTTCCAAATCGTGAGCATGATTTCGCGCGACCTGCGCGCTAACTTCCTCCCAAGAGAGATCTTGCGCGACGGGAGGATGCGCCACTCCATCAAACTCGGTTCGCCCGTGCTGCCTTCCTCCTTTGAGGGAAAAACAGATTCGGAACTCTCCGACTATTTGCGCCTGCGCTCCATGCTCCTGCGCTACGAGGAGCCACCCCGCTCTCCCTCTGCAAAACAGCCGTCATCCACTCCCTCGGTTCCTATCGATAAGAGTGAGGATGCCGAGATCCTGCGTGAGGAAGTGCGCCATCTCCCGGCGGATTGCCTCTGCTACGCCTCAGATTCCTCCCCCCTTTGCGTCTATGCCGCCACGGCTGACCAGATTCCCCACCTGTTGCATGAAATCGGGGTTCAACGGGAGCGCTCCTTCCGTCTGGTCGGCGAAGGGACAGGGACAGCTTGCGACCTCGACCGCTGGGATCAACATTACGTCCACCTCTTCATGTGGGACCGTGAGGAAGGTCGCTTCGCCGGCGCCTACCGTATCGGTCGTACCGACCAAATTCTCCGTAGCCCCGGAGGTGCCAAAGGCATCTACAACGCCGCCTTCTTCCACTTCAGCCGCAAGTTCCTCCGTAAGCTTTCCTGCGGTCTGGAGATGGGTCGCGCCTTCATCACCCCGGAATACCAGCGCCTCCCTGCCTCCCTTGACACCCTCTGGATGGGCATCGGTCGCTACCTCAACAAGCACCCAAAGTACCGCTTCCTCTACGGCACCGTGAGCATCTCTCAAAACTACAGTTTTGCCTCCCGTTCCCTCATCCTCTCCTACTTGCAGACCCAGTGCATGAACGAAGAGCTCGCCAAGGAGGTTCGAGCCAACTTCCCTCCCACCAATCTGGGGCTTTTCTCGGAGGATGCCCGGCTCATCCCCTCTGCCTTACCCGATGCCCGAGCTCTTTCCGCCATGGTGAGCGACCTTGAGGGTGGCAACTCGGGCATACCTGTTCTCCTCAAGCAATACCTCCGTCTCGGCGGGCGCATGGTCTCTTTCGGCATTGATAACGACTTCGGGGGTGTCCTCGATTGTCTGGTCGTTGTCGATGTGCAAGAAACCCCGGAACGGATCCGCCGCCGCTATCAGGGAAAAGATTTCACGGAAGTTTCCCCTCCCTCCTTTTCATGACTCTTTCCCCACCAGAAAAGGCTGTGTCCTGCTTCAGCCGCGCGACTAAGCTCTTCGGCATCTTCTTCCTGGCTTCTTCGCTGGGCTATCCGCTTTTGTCTCATGCAGCCGAGCCTCTCCTGCCGCTGCCGGACCAAGCCTTCCCCGCTGCTACCGACTCCTCCGGCAACCCCATCAAATCCCAGGCCGATCGAGCGATCGACGTCATTAATTCATCCTTCTCTCCTCAAATTCCCAATGCCTTCACGGTCGAAAATTCCAATGGTCTCGTGAGCTACGACAGCTCCTCTCAATCCATCACCTATTCGATTGGGCAATCGCCCCTGCGTGTCCATACCAGCGAAGGTCAGGAAATCCTCGCTCAGGGTATGGTCGCTCACCTCCCCGAAAAAAGAGCTGAACTCATCGGTCCTCTCACTATTTACCACGCCGATACACTCACCCACGCTGAAAATGGATTTTACGACTGGGAAGAGGGATATGCCTGCGTCACAAAAATCCGTTCCAAGGTCAATGGTATTCTGGTCCGCGGCTCCAAGGCTGAGTACCTCAAAGACGCCGAGGGCGAAAGCTACATGATGATTCATGATGCCTTCATCTCCTCGGAAGATGTGGAAACTCCCAGTATGTGGGTCGGCACGGGAGGGCTTGAAATCCACCCCGGAGACTACGGTGTCATCTCCCGCCTCAGCGTCGGAGGAAGGTCCTCCGATATGCGCGTGCCGATCCTCGGTTGGTTCCCCATCTCACACTCGCTCAATCCACGGGAAGGATACCTTCCCATTCCCGGCGCCAAATCCATCTGGGGCGGCTACCTTCTCAATCGTTATGGCTTCCTCCTCGGCAATCGCCGCGTGGAAAACGGCATCCCCGTTGCCGACTACGTTGCCACAACCATGCTGGATTACAGAGCCCGCCGCGGTATAGCCGGCGGCGTTGAAGTGACCGATGAAGAGATGAGGAAGCATCACGAGGATATGAAGGGCTTCGCCATCTACGGTCTCGCCGATCGCCATCCCATCATCAACCCCGTCAGAGCTCAACGCCTCCCCATCCACCATGGACGCTACCGCATCGCTGCCCAAACCATATGGGATCTCGACCGTCTCTTTGCCCTCTTCCCCAACAAAGCTTCTTGGTCCTTGACAACGGATATCAACATCGTGAGCGACCGCTATATGCTGCAGGATTTCTTCGAAACGGAGGCGCGCATCAATGACAAGCCGGACAACACGGTGCGTCTCGCCCGTGTTTCCCCTCGCAGCCAGACCATGCTCTTCTCACGCTTTGCTCCCAATAATTACTACGACACCGACGAGCGCGCAGAAATCTCATACTACCGAACTCGCACGGTGCTCGGAAAATCGCACATCGCCTATGAGACCCGCAACAGCGCCGCCGTCATGCACCAAACCGTTCCGGCCGAGTTGCGCATGGACTACAAGGCTCGTATCGCCAGATACCGTGACCAGGAAGTCCGTGATTACTACACACGCCTCCTCAATACTTCTGCCTATTATCGCGTCAATTCCACCCATGAAATCTCGACCGAACTCAAAATCCTCCGTTTCCTCAATGTGACCCCCAAGGTCGGTGGTGGTTACAGCGGCTACTACGGGGTGGATGGGGTCGGCTCCGACAACCGTTTCCTGGGCTACTTGGGCTGCGACTTCGACATCAAATTTTACCGCCATTTCAGCAGCGTTCGTATCCCTTCCCTCGGCATTGACGGACTCTACCACATCCTCCATCCGTACGCCGAGGCCTCACACGGCACCATTTCTTCCTCTAACCCCCTCGTGCCCAAAGTCGATACATGGTCGAGCACCGTTGGCAACAGTACGATCAATCCCATGCCTACGGATATCATGCAGTTCACCGGCATCGACGGCTGGGCCAGATGGACAACGTGGAGACTTGGTTTGCGCAACACTCTCAGCACGATTTACGACAACGAAAGCCGCACGCTTCTCACCTGGAATCTCTTCATGGATTACAACGTTGAAAATCGCACCACCTCCAGCCGCTTCTCCAACCTCTTCAACATCATTGAACTCACTCTGAATCAACAGTGTTCCGTCCTCTTCGAATCTCAAACTCCCGCCGTCCGGGAAGGTGACGGCTTCAGCCAGTACAACACCACCGTCCGCATTGTCCCCGTCCCCTGGCTAGAGACGTATGTCGGTCAGCGTTATATCGCCAACCACGCCACCCAAAGAAACTCCAACTACACCTACTTTCAAGGCAATCTGCGCATCAACGAACGCTACACGGTGTCTGCACGGGTGGACTGGGATGTGGAACAGAAACGCCTCCCCATCCAACAATACTCTCTCTCTCGTAAATTCGGTCCGTGGTACATCGGCGCCAACCTCATGCTCCGTAACAACGGAGGTAAAAAGGAAAAGGGATTCGGCATTTCCTTCACCCTCGGTGAAACCGGAACCTCAATGCCGATCAATGTCATCTAATCTTTTCCCCGTTCTTCATGCCCAACCACGCCATACCTTCTGCCCTCGCGGAACTTTCCGGAGACAGCTTGGAATTGCGCGTGCTCTCCGGCGTCTCCAAGGTGCTGGTGGGACAGCGTGAGGTGGCCGACCTCCTGGAGCAAATTCTTCAGGTGCTGCAGCAAAACCTCCTGTTCACCCAAGGCGCACTCTGCCTTCTCCAGGGAGAAGATCTCGTCATTGAGGCTTCGTACGGCCTCTCCGACCGAGAGAAAGCCCGTGGCACCTACCGACTCGGTGAGGGCATCACCGGCCAAGTCGGCATGACCGGGCGTTCCGCAGTCCTTCGCGACACTTCTCGTAACCACTCCTTTCTCAACCGCACCGGCGCCCTCCATGACAACATGAGCGAATCCTTCCTCTGTGTCGCCATCAAACACAGTGGCTCCGTCATCGGTACTCTCTCCCTCTCCTTCCCCGTCCTCTCCCAAGCGATTCTCGACAAGCTCGCCAATCTTTTGGAAATTGTAGCCAATATCCTTGCCGATGCCGTAGCCAGCGTCCGTGAGCAGATGGTCGAACGTCAGCAACTTGAGCGCGAAAACGACCGCATGCGCTACGAACTCGGGGAAAATACCGGCTTCGCCAACATCATCGGCCATTCCTCCGCCATGCGCGCCGTTTATCTTGAGATGGCCAAGGTTGCGCGCTCCTCCGCCACAGTCCTCCTTCTCGGTGAATCCGGCACGGGCAAGGAACTTCTCGCTCAAGCTATCCATTACGCCTCCGACCGCCGGGACGGTCCCTTCGTGGCGGTCAACTGCGCCGCCCTCCCGGAAGGGCTCATTGAATCCGAACTTTTCGGCCATGAAAAAGGAGCTTTCACCGGCGCCATCAAACAACGCATCGGTCGCTTCGAAGAAGCCTCATCCGGCACTCTCTTCCTGGATGAAATCGGAGATATCCCCATCCAAACCCAGGTCAAGCTCCTCCGCGTTCTTCAGGAAAAAATTTTTGAACGCGTCGGCTCCCAACAACCCATCCGTACCCAGGCTCGCATCATTGCAGCCACTTCCCGCAACCTTGAAAAAATGAAGGACGAGGGTTCCTTCCGCGAGGACCTCTACTACCGTCTCGCTGTCCTCCCCATCGCCGTTCCCCCACTCCGCTCCCGCAAGGTCGATATCGTCTCACTCGCCGATTTCTTCCTGACCAAATACAACAAGCTCCATCATAAAAAGGTCCTGCGACTCTCCTCCCCCGCTATCGATATGCTCATGAGCTACCACTGGCCGGGCAACGTCCGCGAGCTGGAAAACATGATCGAACGCGCCGTCATCATGTCCAATTCCTCCGTCATCAATGCGATCGACCTCCCGGCCTCCCTCCAAACTGCCGCAGCCACCGGTACCGAATCCATCCTCCCTCTTCGCCATCAGGACTCCGATAGCCAGAGTTCCATGTCTGTCCTCACCGGCGCGTTTGAAGCGGAACTCATCACCGCCGCCCTCAAACGCTCCCGTGGCAATATGTCCGCCGCAGCACGCGACCTCAATACAACCCTCCGTAAACTCCAATACCGCATCCGTCGTCTCCGAATCGACCCTAAGCAATACCGCTAAACTTCCCCTCTTTCCCTATAAAAATCCATGGACGATGTTGCGGAACCGGCAAAAAAACTCGAGGGCTCGGAGAGGATTGGACAAAAGCGCAGCTTTTGCCCGAAGGGCTCAGCTCCTTCCCCTCCCGCCGCTTTCTAGCTACCCTTTTACTCCTGTTCCCGAAAATTCCGCTGCGCTCCCGCTCCGCATCTCCGCTCGTAGCGCGCTAATTTTCAACATCGTAAATCGTAAATCGTAAATCGTACATGGTCCCTCCGGGACCTCGGCTCTTGTCAGGGAGAGAAAGATATGTTAAGATAGATGCATCAAGTAGATGTCTCGAACCGCCATCATCAGCGACATTCATGCCAATTACCACGCCCTGAGCGCGGTAGCCGCCGATATGTATGCCATGCAGTGCACGGATATAGTCTGTCTGGGCGATGTGGTGGGCTACAATGCGTACCCGGGCGAATGCTTGGATTGCGTGCGAAATTGGAATTGCCCCGTGGTGAAAGGAAATCACGATGAGGAGGTTGTGTCCCCCTCACAGGCAAGGATGAACAAGGTGGCTCGTCAGGCCATGGATTGGACGAGAAATCAGCTGGATGCGGAACGCCTCAAGTGGCTCTCCTCCCTCCAGTACCAACGCATTGTCCGCTCCGACAACGGCGTCTCCTACACCATTGTCCATTCCTCGCTGGATCATCCGAAAGCGTGGAATTACATCATCAACGCAGACGACGCAACGTCCATTTTCCCGCGCCAATTCTCCAATATTTGCTTCCACGGTCACACCCACGTGCCCAAAATCTTCTTCTGGAACGGGCGCCACGCCGTCGAGGATTACGATACCATCAGCGCTCTCTACACCGATGGATACACGGAGTTCCAGCCCCAGACCGGTCTCAAGTACTTCATCAATGCCGGTTCAGTCGGTCAGCCCCGTGATAACGATCCACGCGCGTGCTACGCTATCTACGACACGGATCTCAACCTTATCATCATCAAACGAGTCGAGTACGACATCGGCTCGGCGCAAGATGCCATCCTCGCCCAAGGTCTGCCGGAGTACCTCGCTGAGCGCTTGGCAAGCGGGGTCTAGCCCCCCTGCTCCATCTCAGCTTCCTGTGTAGAGCCGCCCCAACACCGAATTCATCCTTCCTCCTCCCCCGCTAATACCAGCCCGCTTCACCTCATGTCAGCCACACTGAAGAATCTGCTTCTCATCCTGCTCTGTCTGGCGGGAGGTACTGTGTTGGCTTATTTCCTTGTCCCCGGTGAGCTGGATCAAATGCGCTGGGAGGTGTCGGGTATGCCGGAAAGTTATCCGATCGAGCAAAAATGCCGTCCTCTCTTCCTGCTGCTACTGTGCTATCTCCCCTTCATCGGCTCGCTCATCTACTCCTTCATGGGCACCATGGATCGCTACGTCAGCCGCGTCTTTATCAGCTACTGCCTGCTCTGCACCTTCATCCTGCTGCTCATCTATATGCTCGCTGATTTTACCGACAACATGGAGCGCTTCCGCACACGGTTCGATGACCCACTCCTCCAGGCCGGTTTCTTCTACCTGACCCAACTCCCCATGTTCCTTTACCAGATACTGCCCTACACGATCATGATGGGCACTCTGTGGGGACTCAGCCGACTCTCCGGTTCCAGCGAACTCACCGGCATGCTCCAAAGCGGACGCTCGTTGCTGCGCATCTGTATGCCCGTCTTTATCTTTGCAACCATCGGCGCGGTAGCCTACGGCATTTTTGGCTTCCACTGGGCCCCCAACGGCTCTCAGTTCCGACAGCTCATCCTCAAACAGGAAAAAACAGCCGACAATCAAGCTGCCCCCATCATCTACCGCAGCGATGCCTTCGCCCGCATCTGGCGTGTGCAACACCCCGCCACCTTCCAAAATCCCGGAGAACCCATGCGCGGACTCGTCGTCGAACAGTTCAATCCTGAAAATTCCGGTCACCTTCTCTTCCAACTCGTCGCCGAGTCCGCCTCGTGGAACAAACAGGACTCCACTTGGACCTTCAAAGAGGTCTATACCCGCGATATGGCCGATCCCTCCACACGTCCGAGCGACGAAAAATATTCACCGGAACTCACCTGCTCCTTCGCAGAAAAGCCCTTCCAAATCATTGCCCCCACGCAGAATAACCGCATCGACGCCATGGGCACCTCCGTCCTCTACGAGCTCATCAAAACCGGCTCCGGTTCTACCATGGATCGCTGCCGCTACCTCACGGAATGGCACGTGCGCATTGCTCGCATCTTCAGCTGTCTCGTGCTGGTGTTGCTCGCCCTTCCCAGCGCCATCACTTTCCAACGACGCAGCCCGATGAAGGGAATCGGCATCGCGGTTCTTCTCGCCGCGCTCATGCTCTTTCTCTACCGCGTGTTCCCCTCGCTCGGCGAGTCCGGTCTCATTCAGGCATGGATCAGCGCATGGATTCCCAACGTCATCTACATCGCCATTGCTCTCTATCTCATGCATGCCAACCTTGCTCACCGCACACTCAAGGAGTGGACTCTCGCTAAATTGCACGGACGTCCATGAGCGGCCTCTTTTAACTAATGCCCGGTAATGCTTCAGAAATTCCACTCCGCATGGGCTCCGCATCCCCGCACGACAGCGCGCAAATTCCCCAAGTCGTAAACAGTCAGACATATTCCCCCATGCACCGACCCAAGGCGATCATCTTTGACTTCGATGGCGTGCTTGTGGACACGGAAGAAGCCATTTTCCGCTCCTGGCAGACACTCTTTGAACGGGAGGGCTTTTCTCTCACGGTGCAGGACTACGCTCCCTGCCTCGGCGCCGGCTACTCCCACTTCAACCCAGCCGACCTCCTGGAAAAAATCTCCGGGAAGCGCTTCGACTGGAACAAAGAAAATGACGAACGCCGTCGCATGGAACGAGAGCTGCTCGCTTCCTCACCTCTCATGACCGGTGCGCAGGAACTCCTTGAATGGTGCCGAAAGCAGCACATCCGCACCGTCATCGCCTCTTCTTCCTCCCGCTCCTGGGTGGAGGGTTGGCTTAGTTCCCTGAACTCTCTCTCCTTCTTCGAACGCATCTTCTGCCGCACAGACGGCTTCCCCGTGAAGCCTGACCCCGCCCTCTTCCTCGCAGCACGTGACTTTCTCCAGCTTCCGAACGCTGACTGCCTCATCATTGAAGATTCCGAAAACGGCCTTCTCGCTGCACGGGCTGCCGGCATCCCATCCGTTGCCGTTCCTTGTCGCCTCACAGCCTTCTGCGACCTCTCCTCCGCCACTTTCCGGGAGAATTCCCTCTCCTCCCTCCTCTCCACCTTGCGCCATACACGCGAATTTCCCAAATCGTAATTCGTAATTCGTAATTCGTAAATAGGCGGCTGATGCCGCCTTGACTTACCCATCTCTTCGTATTAAATCTTTCTCAGATGGCAGCTATCATTTGTTGTCTTTCTGTTTATTTGCTTGCCCGCCGGGGGTTGCCGCCCTTAACCGGTGGGCGGGCTTTTATAGGGGCTTTTCTCCGCGCGGAGCGCGCTAGCATTCACATCGCCCATGTCTTGCGTTTTTCCCGGGACAGACGTGAGCTCCAAGAATAGAGCCATTTTCATCGATTGATTCCCTCGTTAGATTGTGCTATATTCCTCCCGCCGGTTCTGCAAAAGCCGGCAAAAACGAAGATGAAAAATACAGAAATAAACAAGCTGGCCACAAGCCCCCTGCTTGTGGAATGGGAAATTGAGGTTATATTTCTCATCTGCCAGCTACTGTTATAAATAGCCTCCCGCCCTGTCCCCGCAAGGGGGCAGGCCAACGGGGCTGATTTTTTCTCTTGCCTTTTTCACTTGCTTTTGCTTTAATGAAGCCATCGAAAGACTGTTGTTTTTCATTTTCACCTACCCACCGGGGCGTTGCAGCGCTTAACTCGGCGGGTAGGTTTTTATGGGGCTTTTCCGCGCGCGCCAGCACGCTTGCGCCAACGGTGCGGAATTTCCTACATCGTCCATCAGGCACCGCCAGGTGCCTTCCGCTCCGCTAGTTTGCGCCGATGGCGCACGAACATCCAATTCGTAATTCGTAATTCGTAATTCGTAACTCGTAATTCAAAAAATAGTTCGTAATTCGTAAATAGGCGAGCCCCTCCCGCTCCGCATTCCCGCGCCGACGGCGCGCGAACATCCAAATCGTAAATCGTAAATCGTACCTCGTACATAGGCTACAGAATCACGCTTCGTCAGAAGCTGATTCTGTAGCCCAGCGTGATTTTCGCGTTCCAACTTTGATTTTGAAGATCAACTCCACCGACCGTGTACCACGTCCCGACACCTGCCGGAGCGTAGAACCCACCTGCCAACTCAACTCCCGGCACGCTCTCCCTCGCACTGCGAACCTTCTCGCTGTGCCCCCTGCTCTGCACAAAAGCCACACGTGCCTCCGACTCTCGGTCTCCAAGATTGGCGTAAATCTCTCCTCTCAGTTTCCAACACACGCGCCTCTCGGCAAACTGCGTTTGTCCGCTCCATTCTACACCGACTCCTACAACGCCGCGCATCAACGTCTGTCCACCCACGTGCAACGCCGCGTCCGACCCGTGCTCCGCATAGCCGGCTACGGCAACCCGCTGCCACATCGCCTGCAGGAAAGGACGCAACCCGCCCTCTGCCTCCTCTGCGACCCATCCGCAATACATCACTTCGTAAAGCGCGCCTGCTTCGTATCCGTGCGTTCGTCCATCGACCGTGTAGGATACCTTGCCTATGCTGACTCTGCGCTCCGGACTCATGGTGCAGGCTCCTCCCTGTGCGGCAAAAAGATGCCTCCACTTTCCACTGAGATACGCTCCATAGACCGTGAAGAAGGCGGCATTGATCTGCCCATGCGCAACATCCTCCGCAGAGGCTCTCCAATTCCCATGTTCCCCACTGAAAGCCGCTCCTATACTTCCCTTGCCGTCAGAAAATGCCCTTCGTGCAGCGACCGTGCCGCCTGCGGTTCTCATAGAATACCCCGAAAACGTGTCGTCCTTCTCAAGTCGGGCGTACGAGCCATCTGCCTGCAAATCCCACACCCACCTCTTCCCTTCTTCTCCCTTGCAAAACTCCTGCCCGCCGCTCATACGCTCCGCCAAACCGCGCAACTCCGCCTCCGCTGCACACGAAAGCGCCATGGATAGCGTAGGCAGAGAACTGCCTGCCACGGCGGAACTGAGATGATCGCTCTCCCCATATTTTCCCTGCGAGATAAGCTCCTCCTCTTCCTCCAGCACATCCGCGCGATCCCCCGTTTCGTGATGATGCTGAGGATCCTCTGTCTCCTCGATGTCATCCAGCAATCCGCCTCCCGCCTGACCATTCGGTGTCGTCGCCTCCCCCCGGTGAGAATGCTGCGGATCATCCGTTTCCTCGCCGTCACCCGGCGTCTCTCCCCCTTCCTGACCACCCGGCGGTGTCGGCTCGTCCTGCTGAGAATGCTGCGGATCGTCCGTTCCTTCGCCGTCGCCTGAAGTCTCTCCTCCTTCCTGACCGCCCGGCGGCGTTGGCTCATCCTGCTGAGGATGCTCCGGATCGTCCGTTTCTTCGTCGTCACCCGGCGTCTCTCCTCCTTCCTGACCACTCGGCGGTGTCGGCTCGTCTTGCTGAGGATGCTGCGGATCGTCCGTTTCCTCGCCGTCGCCCGACGTCTCTCCTCCTTCCTGTCCCCCCGGCGGCGTCGGCTCGTCCTGCTGAGGATGCTGCGGATCGTCCGTTCCCTCGCCTTCGCCCGACGTTTCTCCTCCTTCCTGACCACTCGGCGGCGTCGGCTCGTCTTGCTGAGGATGCTGCGGATCGTCCGTTTCCTCGCCTTCGCCCGACGTTTCTCCTCCTTCCTGTCCCCCCGGCGGCGTCGGATCGTCCTGCTGAGGATGCTGCGGATCGTCCGTGACAGTAGTTCCCGTGAACAGCAACATCCCGTCTCGCACGACGAGTTGACCGCTGTCGCCAAAATACTTTTCCATGAACTCCTCCGTCGCCTCATCCAGAGTGATCTCCCCGGTAAATTCATCCGCAAGCAGAAACTCCATGGTACGACCTCCGGCGAATTCAAAGTTTTCATCGATGCCCGTCAGGTGCAGGGAGAGCTGCGCCCCCGCTTCCGACCGCACAGAGCCGCTGAGCAGGGCTTGCATCGTATCTCCCTCCCCGGAGGATAATGCAGCGCCAAGATTGAGAACAAGTTCCAGTCGCGAGCCTCCCCGCAATTCCAGTTCCTCCACGTGCAACTGCGTATTCCCCCCTTCCCGCGCCTCTTCAACATACACGCTTCCTCCTTCCCGCACTTCGACCCTCGCCATCTCGCTTCTCTCTCCCTCCCTCGGCTGCAGTAGGTGCAGACGTGTCCCGTCAATGATGAGGTTTCCGGTGTTCAGCTCGCCATTCGCCTGTCTCTCCGCTCTCAATCTCAGTTCTCCTCCTCCGCCTATCGTCGTGCCTCCCACCGCGCGCACAGAGCGCACCTCGACCCTTCTCCCGTCCGATACCTCAATCCGCTCAAAATCCAGCAAATCCACCGTTGCCTCCGCCCCCTCTTCCACAGAGATTTCTCCCAGCCACAAATCCCTCCCGTGCAACTCGCCGCTAAAGTCGTTGATTTTTCCTAGCCGCAGCTCCCCACCCGTGACTATGAGTCTCCCTTTTCCTCTCAATTCGCCGATCTCTCCCGCCTGCATTTCCACCCGTGTTTCCTCCTCCAGCTCCAGAATGTCCAACCGATTTCCCTTCCCCTGCAATTCCAGCTCTCCTGCCCCGCTCGCGTGCAATCTCTGCGTTTCCACGTCCTCCATGAAAATCAACTTCCCTTCATCCACCTCGATCTCTTTCAAACCGCTCACTCTCCCTCCCCCCACTCGCAACTCCCCTTGCCCAACTTTCACCAACTTGTGTCCGCCGGCATCAAGCCCCCCTTCGATCACCCCGCAGTCCCCTTCCCGTGCCACATTCAGCACGGTCTCTCCCGACAGTGCAATATGACCGCTCAGCGTCGCACGATCCTCTCCGCCGTTCTCAAAAAGGACACATCCTTCACTCTCCTCCCCGTCGTTCTTGCTCCACCCCTTCCCGCTCAAAACTACCTCCCCTTCGTAGTCGCTCCCCTCCTCCAGCGCCAATTGCGCACCGTCCTTGACCGTAAGATTCCTGAAGTGCAACTTCCCCGCATCCTCCCGGTACCTCATGCGTCCGCTCCTGAGCTCCAGATCTCCCTCATACTCGCCCGGAAGCGCCAATCCGAGTTCCACGTCAAAATATCCCATGTCCATCACAATCTTCCCCTCCTCCCCGGCGTGAATCACCCAGTGGTTGCTCAATACCCACGGCGCTGTGAACACCAACGTCCCCTCCAGATGCAACTCATCCATGTACAAATTCCCGCTGTATGGCATCATCGTAACTTCTATTCCCTTCTCCACCCTCACCGTGCCGCACCATATGTCATCCATCAACCCCACAACCACATCCTCCACAAAATCCACACTGTCCCCTTGCTCAAAAACATCCCCGTTCCTGTTCATCACCATCCCTTCACTCCAAAACATCCATTCTTCCACCCTCTCCATCTCCTTCATCCCCTCGCCCCTCGCTAGCCAACTTCCCAGCGCCAAAACGGTCATCATTCCTATTTGTCTCCCCATCCTGCCTGCTATCCCTAGCTGTCGTTCGTACCTCATTTTTGTTTCTCATTTTCATTTCCGATCTTCCGCCCTTTTCTTCAACTTGCTTTAC
>CANPXA010000005.1 GCA_947585525.1 uncultured Akkermansia sp.
TATGTTTGACATGGTGTTTGTTTGGGTGAAACCCTATTATGAGTGTAATCGGGTCAAAGGGCAAACACCATTTTTTTTATCCCTTCTCATTTTCCTATGGGATGACAATGATTTACGATTTACGATTTGGATGCTAGCGCGCCGACGGCGCGGGGAGGCAAAGCGTCCGACGGCCCCGCACAGGGCGCACGCGAAGCGGGCGGGCAGGACGATTGGACAAAAGCGCAGCTTTTGCCCGCAGGGCGCTGAGGTAGTGCGGTACCGAAGCGTCAAAGCGAATGCGCAGCGGAATTTTTGGAGCAAGGAGAGTTGCTGGCTGGAAAGCGTTCGGAGTTACACCATGCCGTTTCTCCGGCTTTGCGACATCGTACACGGTTAATTGGAGGTGTTAAAATGCGCGGGACTTCGTACACTGTCCATCGTCCATGAATTGATTTACGATTTGGATTTTAGCGCGCTTGCGCGCGGAGATTCAATGTACAAGGCGGCTGTAAGGTCAATTAGCCAGCCCACAGGACTGCCCCGCAGGGGTGAGGAGTCGTGAGAGGCGACTCCGAAGCAAGCATCAAGACGCTCGACGGCCCCGTGTAGGGCGCACGCGAAGCGGACGGTAAAAGCGGTTGGACAACGCGTGAGCGTTGCCCGTAGGGCGAGTAGGCAAAGGGGTGCCTGCGAGTCAATGGGGCGGCGCCGAGTCAAGATGGCAAACCATTGACGATTCAGCAAAGCGGTGGGTCCAGCACGGCATATCTCCGGTCGCTTTTCTTGCAGTTCCAATCCGTGATTTCATTTACCTCCTTCGCATCCGCTCCGCTAGATTGCGCCAACGGCGCGGAATTTCCCAAATCGTAAATCGTAAATCGTAGATCGTAAATAGGTAAACGCATTTCCTAATGCGTTTACCCTGCCCTTCCCTCGAGCCGCTCAAGGGGGGAAAGTCTGTCCTGTTTACCAGCCGAGTTTGGCGCGAAGGCGGGCGGCGTAGTCGCTGCCCGGAAGGGAGAGGAGGCGCAGGGAGACCGAGGCCTTTCGGATGGTGAGCGACGCGTTGAGAGGGATGGGGTGGGTGTTTTGCCCATCCGTTGAGAAGATGAGGGACTCTCCGGCTCGGCCCCGGCGTTCACGAGGATGCAAAGTGATTTCAACGTCTTCAGGGAGAACGACGGAGCGGTTTGTAAGACTGTGCGGGCAAATGGGAGTGAGACACATCACCCCGGCGGTAGGCCACAGCAAGGGACCGCCGGCCGACAGGGAATAGGCGGTAGATCCCGTGGGAGTCGATACGAGGACGCCGTCCGCATGGTAGCGATTGAGCAGCGAACCGTCGAGCTCCACATCGACATCGATCATCTTGCCGGTTTGGGCGCGCATGAGAGCAATCTCGTTGAGGGCGAGGTGGGATTCAGCAGGAGAACCAATACCGCTTGGGGTCACTTCCAACAAGGAACGTTGTTCGACATTGTAAGAAGCATTCTCGAGGGCTTCGACAAGCAGGGGAAGTTCATCACGTCCGCACGCGCTCAAGAAGCCGAGATGTCCCAAATTGACGCCGACCATAATGCAGCCGCTGCGTGCAGCCTGTTCAGCCGCGGAGAGAATGGTGCCATCGCCGCCGAGGCAGATGAGGATGGAAGGCCATTCCGGCTCAGGGGAGCACTTTCCTATCTCACGAAAGGGAAGACCGCGCTTGGTACACTCGTCTTCGAGAAGTTGCAGAGTTCGGACGCATGCACTGCTGCGATGCGGCGCAAAGATGCCAATGACCGGAAGATTTGACATGAGCGTGATGGGGCTTAGCGCTGCTCTCGCACGATTTCCGTGCCAACCCCTTCCGGGGTGAATATCTCAAGCAGAAGGGTGTGAGGAAGACGTCCGTCAATGAAGTGGACCTTACGAACACCGGCATTGAGGGCTTCCATAGCGCTCTTGATCTTGGGAATCATGCCACCGGAAATAACGCCCTCAGCGATGAGTTGATTGGCCTCCCGGCGGTCGATACTCTTGATAATGCAGGAGAGATCATTCGGATCCTTGAGGAGCCCGGGGACATCGGAGATATAAATGAGCTTCACCGGCTTAAGCTCCTTGGCGAGGGCAGCGGCGGCGAGGTCGGCGTTGACGTTGAGAGCGTGGTGTGTACCCAGCTCACGAGCCAGCGGAGAGATGACTGGGATGAGTTGCAGAGAAAGAGCCTCTTCCACACGCGAGATCTGGCAACTGATGACGCGTCCCACCATCCCGAGATCCACGGGGTTTCCCTCCTTGTCACGTTCGGTGAGTTTTTCGCCGATGAAAACGTTGGTTCCGGAGATGCCGACAGCAGAGCCACCGTTTTCGCGGATCATATCCACAAGTCCGGGGTTAATTTCGGCCGAAAGGGTTTTTTCTACAATATCGATAGCCTGGGGAGTCGTGACACGCAGCCCGTTGACGAATTTAGCCTCGAGACCGGCTTCGGCCATGGCCTTGGAGATAGCTTTTCCACCGCCGTGGACAATGACAGGGTCAATGCCCATTGACTCCAACACCACGATGTCGCGCATAAGCGATTTCACGAGTTCCGGGTCATCCATGGCGGAACCGCCAAACTTGATAAGCACCGTCTTATCACGGTATGCCTGCATATAGGGCAAGGCTTCAATGAGGATGTTGGCCTTGCGAATCTCCTCCTGGGGATTTTCCACCTTACGTAGAGCAATCATGGCAGGTCAGATGTAACGTTTAATTTTGAAGATAACGAGCGGTAACACGGCAGCCACCACCATGAGCACAAGCGAGAGCCAGAAGCCCCACGGCGTGTCCAAGAAAGGAATGTAGCGGTAATTCATGCCGAAGATACTCGCCACGAGAGTGGGCGGCAGGAAGACGATGGAGGTGATGGTAAACACCTTCACGATGTCGTTTTGTTCAATGTTGATGAGGCCGAGCACGGCATCAAGCATGAAGTTGATCTTGTTGGACAAGAAGGATGCGTATTCCGCCAGAGAGTTCACATCTCGAGAAACGGGTCGGAGAGGAACATAGAGGCTCTCGTGCGCATCCAGGCACGAGTCCTCGTTCCCGGCGAAGGTAATCATGCGCAGGAGATTCACGAGGGCATCGCGCTGGCGGGTAATCAGGTCCCCCACCCGACCCAGCTCCTCGAGGGCATCACGCAGGTCGTCCGTATCAGGATCATTCCTCTTTTCCTTGCGGCGCGCCGCGTGGTTCGTACCAAACACCTTTTTAGAGAGCGCATCCAAAACCGTACCAAAACGCTCCAACACATCCGCTTGCCGATCCACGAGAGTTTCCAGAAGCCCGATGAAAACGAGATCCCGGTTGGTACTCTGCATACGCAAAAGCGTGTGAGAAAATACACGAAAGGAGTAGGAATCGGTGTGGCGGATGGTAATGAGAATGCGACCCTTGAGGATGAACGTTATCTCCGATATGATCGGGTCATCAGTCTCCACCCGCGAAAGAACAGTCGTGGTCATAAACCGCGCGCCGTCCTCGCAATACAATCGGGAGGTTGCCTCAATCTCTCGCATCTCGTCCTTGGTCGGCATCTCAACGCCGCACAACTTCTCCGCAAAAGTCAATTCCTGAGCATCGGGGGTCAGGAGGTCGATCCAAAAGATGTTCCCGTCGCGATTTTTCCAGTCCTCTGCGCCGACCGTTCGCGATATTCCGTTCTGTGACTGGGTGTATATGCGTATCATTGTTACCGGGTAGGTTAAAGGCTTTTCCGTTGGCTATGCCACGCATCCGCAGAGAGTTTACTCTCTTTTTCGAGCAAAGGCAAGCCCGGAGCTCGCCCGAAATTAAAATTAGTCACCAAACCCACAGGAAGGGGTCAAACACCGGGCTTGCAGTGAAGCAAGCCCTTTCCCGGCGATGGGAAGCCAAATACGCACGAGAGGACTCGAACCTCCACGGAGTTACCCACTAGAACCTGAAACTAGCGCGTCTACCAATTCCGCCACGTGCGCGTGAGCAAAACTGCGTTGTGAGTTAAGCACATTTCATGTCATCATGCAAGACTAAAATCGAAATATTGCGCAGAAAAAAAGCAGGGAGAGCGTCAATGAATTTGCTTTTCTATGCGAAGAAAGATGTGTAGAATAGGGGCAGGAAATGCGGTGGATTCTAAGAATAGGGAACGCGGTGATCGACACGTGTCTGGCGTGGTTCACGCCGGGATGGAGAAGGAGAGGGCACGAAGCAGCGGGGCTGCTATCGCGCTACGTTCACTATTATGCCCCGAGAATAGGGGAGGAGAAGGCGAAGGGGATGGATGAAACTCTTCACGAGTTGCGGGAAGGGCTGCTGTATTGGCGGCGGGCGGAGGTTGAGAAGTATGTGAAGAAAGTACAGGAAGAGTACGGACCGGAACCGGGATTCCGCCGACCGGCAACGGTGGAATTTTTGGAATCTCTTTTCGTTATCACGGTTGTTTTCCTGGGGATCCGGACGTATTTTGTGCAACCTTTCCGGATACCGACGAATTCAATGTGGCCGAGTTTGAACGGGATCGTGGTGCATCCCGTGGACGAGGTCCCGGGAATGGCGAAGAGACTGTGGGATGCCGTAACGCTGGGAAGTTCTTACGTGGATGAGAAAGCGGAGACGGAGAAGCAGATCGTGGGAATACGAGATGAGAGATATCTGCTGCTGTTCACGCGGACGATTCTGAGCTTTAACGATGGGAGCGAGGTGAGCATACCTGCGGCATCCGGAACCGTTCTGCAATACTTGCGAGAGACAGGGAAAATCAGCAACACCCCATACGGGGGGCGTTTTGTGCCCTACAGAGCGGGAGAAACTATCATGAGGGCGAGAGTGGACGCGGGAGACATGGTCCTGGTAAACCGTATGGCCTACCACTTCCGCAAACCACGAAGAGGGGAGACTTTCGTGTTCGACACGCGCGGAATCAACACGAATCTTTCCTCCCTCAAGGAACAAAGTCAGGGCACTCATTACATCAAACGCCTGTGTGGCTTGCCCGGGGACACCTTGGGAATAAGCTCGCCGCACCTCCTCGTTGACGGGGCTCCCGCGCGGGAGTGGCAGATTGAGCGGGTATCGGCAGGGAAGCCGCCGTACAATCCGAGGGGATATGTAGCGCTCAGCAAGTACAGCGTTCCGATGGCGTACCTGACCGCGGGGGAAGAGATAAAGCTCTCGCGAGCTGATGAGAAACACCCGCACCTCAAAGAATATTTCGCCTTGGGAGACAACACGGAGAACTCGTTGGATTCGCGCTACTGGGGTCCCGTTCGGCAGTTCAACCTCCTCGGACCGGCTTCGTGGACTCTTTGGCCATTTACCAAGCACTGGGGCAACATCGATTGACTTAATCATGAGCGAGATCCAAGAATCAGACGCCATCACCCGCAACGCAAAATCCAATTTGGCATTTACCTTGGTAGATCTGCCGGAGGAGAGGCGTCGCCACATGGCGCAGTTCTACGCCTTCTGCCGTATCGTGGATGACATCGTGGACGAACCTGTGATGAACAATGAGGAGAGGCACGCGGCATTAAATCGCTGGGAGAAAATCATCACTCAAGCGGAACAGCCCACCCCGGGCATTGAGAAAGAAGTGCAGCAACTTGTGCAGGAGATGCAGCTGGACACGGCTCCTATGCTCACACTCATCGAGGGATGTCGCAGTGATATCGAACAGAGGCAGCCCGAAACACGGGAGGACCTGTTGGCATACGCCTACAAGGTGGCATCCTGCGTGGGCATCACATCGGCGACGGTGATGGGGGCAAGCACAGCATCCCATGATTATGCGGTGGCACTGGGGTACGCGCTTCAGCTGGTGAACATTCTTCGAGACGTGCCGGAGGACAGTCGGAAGTATGGCAGGGTGTATTTACCCGCGGCAGACATGAGGCTTTTCGGGGTCACCATGGAAGACATCCGGGAGCAGAGGTACAATTACCGTATGCGGCAGTTGCTGGCCTATGAAGCGGCTCTGGCCGAGAAATTTTTTGGAGAAGCCGAGGAAAAGTACCAGGAGCTGAGTGTGGAGGATCGCAATGCGCTCATCCCCGCCCAAGCGATGAGCCTCATTTACCACACGATTTTGGAAAAGATGCAAGCGGACGAATACCGCGTGTTTGAACGGAGGTACGGGGTAGGCAATTTCCGAAAGTTATGGTTTTTGCTAAGGGCACGGATGGGTACCGTGGAGTTGCCGCTGCCGAGTCTGGCGGACTGGAACTTTATGAAAATACTCAAGGAGAAGAAAGAAACAATTGAAGAAAAATGAGCAAGTTGATGAGGAAATTGTGTGTCGTTCTGCTGTCCTGTTCAGGATCGGCGGCTCTCCTTGGTTGTGCGCAACCCTCCGCCATCAAGAGCGTGGTTGATCTGCCGCTTAAAGATACGGATGTGCCGGGGACGTCCTGGCAACTCGCCCCCATGCGAGCACATGCACAGTACGTCCTCCACGGAGCCATTTCCGGGAAAGAGCGCAGAAAGCGACTGGGAGATTATTATTTTGTGGATTGGTATGACGGGGAGCCGGAAAAGCCCGTTCGCCTGGAGATGCTCTACACGCAAGCACGCACGGTTTCCAAGATCCTTTCCGTCAGTGAAAGCATGGATCAACCACGCCGCCGCGCAGGAATCAGAAAGACGAAATTCACCTTTAATGGGGTGGACAGAGCCAAAAAGGGGGATGTCCTCTCATGGCGGATCAATCTCTACGTGGATGGCAAGCTCGTGGATTCCCGCCGTTCCTTCCTGTGGAAGGATGCGGCGGAGCAAACGCATTGAAAATGCGTTTGCCATGGACGATGGACGATGGACGATTTGAATTTTAGCGCGCTACGCGCGGGGATGCGGAGCGAAAGCGCAGCGGAATTTTGAAACAACGCGTGCCGTTAATAAGAAAGCATCAGGAACTATGCCATGCCATCTTGATGGCTTTGCGACATCGTAAATCGTAAATAGGCGCACCCCCTGCCTCAGCGCCCTGCGGACAAAAGCTGCGCTTTTGTCCAACCGCACTTACCGCCCTCTTCGCGTGCGCCCTACACGGGGTCGTCAACCGTTTTGCCTCAGCGCCCTGTGGGCAGACTGCGGTCGGCGGAAGATGAGGGAAGGGACGGCTCCATGTAATTTTGAATCGGCGTTGAAACGGATGCGCCTCATGAGACGCGTGTTCCAAAGGTCCGAGTAAAGAATAACGCGCGGGGGAGAGAGTACGCAGACGGTGATCTGCACCATCCGAGCTACCATCTCTTCCACCAGAGTGTGGTCGCTATAATCCATTTCGGTCCATACCGCAGGCAGAGGCAAGAGATCCGGACGTCCGGCCGTGTACCACCTGCCGTCGCGCCACTGAGCACACTCCATCTCCCCATCCACCGGGAAAGAGATGACCAGCTCTCCGTTTTGTTCACCGTCGGCAAGACAGACCAGGCTTCTGTACTCCACCACACAGTCATAGCGAGTCTTCAAATGATCAAGCAAGTCGTGCCTGCGCTGAGAGGGCGAGCAAAAAAGTCCTATTCTCTCCACTTTCTTACCGCGCAGCAGCTCATCCAGCCAACCATCCAAACTGCTCACCTCAAGGGCGGCATACACCCTCCTCTGTTCTTTCTTGGCATTCCCGAGCAAATCCCTCAACTCCACCCGAACCTCAACCACCGACCTCTGCCTTCTGAACTCCACCCGAACCTCAACCCCGTAGTTTCCATTGTACCCATATACGATGGCAGGCCTCCCCCCTATGCTCCGCCTGCTCACCTCACGCACCTCGCCCTCCTGCAGCATACGTCGCACCTCCTTGTGTACCGTCATCCGACTTAACTTCGCCGCCTGAGCCAACTCCGGTCCGGTCGCTTCCCGAAGCTCCCGCAACGCCCGGCGTAACTGTATGGTTGCCTTGCTCACTTTGTAAATATACTTTACAAAGTTTAAAGAAAATTTTCATCAAGTCAAGAAAAAATGTAAATGCCAGGAAAAGAGTAGATAGGATGTCATTTTTTCATCCCGAGCAAAGAAAAGGGAGCGGCAAGGAAACAAGTAGGGACTGGACACAGGGAGAGAGGATATGGTAGGATGCGGTGGTAAAAAGAGAAGCCTATGAAATACATATTTGTGACCGGAGGAGTTGTATCATCGTTGGGAAAAGGTCTGGCGGCGGCATCGATAGGGACGCTCTTGGAGCATTGCGGATTGGACGTAACGATGCAGAAGTTTGATCCGTACCTCAACATTGATCCGGGGACGATGAATCCGTATCAACACGGGGAGGTCTATGTGCTGAATGACGGGGCGGAAACGGATTTGGATTTGGGGCATTACGAACGATTTGTTCACTGCCAATTATCACGGTTGAACAACCTGACGAGCGGGAAAGTCTTCGAACACGTCTTAGAGAAAGAGAGGAAGGGGGACTACTTGGGCAAGACCGTGCAGTACATTCCTCACGTGACGGACGAGATCAAACAACGCCTCTACGATCTCACAGAGGCGAACAAGGAGTGCGATGTCATCATCACCGAGATAGGCGGCACCGTGGGGGACATCGAAGGATATCTTTTTTTGGAGGCTCTCCGACAATTTGCATTGGAAGTGGGAAGGAACAACTGCTGTTTCATTCACGTCACCCTGCTGCCCTATATCAAAGCGGCGGGCGAAACAAAGACGAAACCGACGCAGCAGAGCGTAGCCAAGTTGCGCGAGATCGGCATCATGCCGGACATCATCGTGTGCCGCACGGAGATGGACAACCTGACGGATGCGGAGAAAAAGAAAATTGGGATGTTCTGCAACGTGGCGCCGGATCACGTCGTAGCGTTTGCCGACGTGCGACACTCCATCTATGAATGTCCGATTGATCTGGGGAGGGACCGAGTGGATCGCATTGTAAATGAGGTGCTGGGCATCACGACGCCGAAACCGAAGATGGATGAGTGGCAGAAATTTGTAGGTCGCGTGATTCATCCCTCGCACAGCGTGAAGATCGCCGTTGTTGGCAAGTACATCAGCCTGCAGGATGCATACAAATCCATCTACGAAAGCTTCACGCACGCAGGTGCAGCCAATGATTGTCGCGTCAATATTGTGAAGGTAGATGCTGAAGCACTGGAGCACAGCACCTGCGAAGAAATGATCGGAAAAGTGGACGGAATTCTCGTACCGGGAGGCTTTGGCGGGCGCGGGATCGAGGGAAAGATCATGGCCGTGAAATACGCACGCGAGAAAGGCATTCCCTTCCTGGGCATATGCTTGGGCATGCAGGTGGCGGTCATTGAATTTGCACGCAACGTGTTGGGACTCGCCGGAGCAAACTCCACGGAATTCGACAAGGAGACCCCCTACCCGGTCATCTGTCTGCAGGAGGAGCAAAAGCACATCGAGAACATGGGCGCCACCATGCGCCTCGGCGCCTACCCGGCACATATCCTGCCGGATACCCTCTGCAGCCGTCTCTACGGCGGCAAGGAAACCGTTTCCGAACGCCACCGCCATCGCTACGAGTTTAATGCCGACTACCGCCAAGCTTGTGAGGACGCCGGTATGGTTATATCTGCCGTGAACGACGAGCACGGGCTCGTGGAGGTCGTCGAGTTGCCGGGACATCCTTTCTTCATCGCGTGCCAATACCACCCGGAATTCCAGAGCCGTCCCACCACACCACACCCGCTCTTCCAAGGCCTCGTAGCCGCAGCTCTCGAATATAAGCAGGGCTGATGACGGGTGAACACCATGGATGAGGGACGATGTAGGATAGAGAGAAGATGACGGCAGATCTCATTGTCCTCGTTGCGTACTTTTGCGCGATATTCAGCATAGGCCTGTACGCCGGACGACGGCAGGACAGTTTGGAGAGCTATGCTTTGGGAAACCGTAGTTTGCCGTGGTGGGCGATCTTGGCTTCCATCATCGCAGCGGAGGTGAGTGCAGCATCGTTCTTGGGCACACCCGGCGAGGGATTCGTGCTGCGTAATTTTACGTATGTGCAGCTTGGCAGCGGGACGCTGCTCGGGCGCATCATCGTGGGCAAGCTCTTTCTCAAGCCATTTTACCACTATCGGGTGGTCTCCATATACGAGTATTTGGAGAAGCGATTCGGACTGTACACGCGACGATTTGCGAGCTTGGTGTTCCTGCTGTCGCGTGTTTTGGCCAGCGGCACACGGCTCTTCTTCGCAGGTATCCTGCTGGTAATCGCGTACGAATGGATGACAGGCAGCGAGGGCGCCGGGGCGCATGAAACCGTCCTGCTCTACCTTGCCGCCCTCACCTTCATCACCATCGTTACCACCATTTACACAACACTCGGCGGCCTCAAGGCCGTGGTATGGACCGATGTGTTGCAGGCTTCCATCCTCGCTATTTCCGTCGTAGCCACCATCGGTTTCCTCTTTATCAACATCATGGGCGACGGCTCCCTCTCACAGGCCTGGCACACCATCACCTCCACGATCTCCGACACCACGGCAAACCCCTGCCACCGCACACATCTCCAGCCTTGGCTCTTCTTCGATACCGGGCTCAACGGACAGAGTCTTGTAGAGGACGTGAAATACATCCTCGGCAGTGAGTACACCCTCTGGTCCGCCGTATTGGGCGCCACCTTCATCACGATGGCCACCATGGGGACGGATCAGGACATGGTCCAGCGCATGCTCGCTGCGAGGGATCGCAGCACCGGCTCCCGAGCCGTCATCGTGTCCGGTATCTTGGATATGCCGATCGTTCTTGTCTTGCTGTTCTGCGGGATGCTTGTGTTCGTCTTTTTCCAGAAAAACGGAATCACGCCCCCGGAGAAGGCGATTGAGATCTTTCCTTCCTTTATCATCCACTATTTGCCATCGGGGTTGCGCGGACTGCTGATAGCGGCGTTGCTTGCCACAGCCATGGGATCCCTCTCCACGGCTCTCAACGCATTGGCCACCACGGCTACTCGCGATTGGTACCGCGGTGTATTTCGTCCGGAGGCAAGTGAGCGGCAGACCTTACGTGCAGCGCGGGTGCTCACCGTATGCTTTGCAGCACTGCTCATCATTGTGGGCTCCGTAACGGCGTGGTACAGTGTGATGGATCCCACAATCCGCATCCTGCCGATCGCACTGGGCATATTCGGCTACACCTACGGATCTCTGCTGGGTATTTTCTTACTCGGTATGCTGACGCACCGTCGCGGCAACGACCCCGGTAACATCATTGCCATGTTCGCCGGGTTTGCCGTTGTCATTTCGTTGGAGCTTCTCGGACGCAGCGGCATAACTCCCCCCATCGCTTTTCCGTGGCGCGTTACCATCGGCACCTTCGTCACCTTTGCCGTCGGCTCCCTCTTTCCTACGCCCCAAGAAAAACGCACTTCCAACAGGCGGTCATCGGTGAGCGGGGGCACCGGAGGTGCCTATTTACGAATTACGAATTACGAATTACGATTTGGATGCAAAGCCTACAAAGCCCCCGAGGGTTCGGAGGGGGATTGGACAAAAGCGCAGCTTTTGCCCGCAGGGCGAACCGCCGATGGGGCGGCGGTGAGTCAAGACGGCATGGCATAACTCCGGACGCCTTCCAGCCAGCAACTCACCTTGTTCCAAAAATTCCGCTGCGCATTTGCTCCGCATAAACGCGCGCAGCGCGCGAATTCCCAACATCGTCCATCGTCCATCGTCCATCGTCCATCGTCCATCGTCCATCGTAAATAGGCGGCATCAGCCGCCTCCGCCTGCTGTCACCGCTTTTTCTCGGGACGGATGTGGGGTTTCTGCGTGGGGACTGCGACCGAAAACCGTGTATCGCTTGCCATCCCATTGAACAGCGCAAACGCGATCCGTACCTTCCGGGCAAACGACAGTTGTGGAGGCATTGTCCTCGTGGTTGAGACCGAGGAGAGAGACGCGTAAGAGAGTATTGCCTTTGTAGGCCTCAAAGGCGACGGCATTTTTCCATTCCTCGGAGGAAACCTCTATGCGTCCATTTTCGGGGCGAAGCTTACGGGAAGGAACCACATCCAGCCGATCGCGAAAAATAGGAGCGCTGTTGGCAGTGATGTAATAGATGACAGGGGAATCCGGCTTGGGGTATTTGGCCGCATAGGCGAGAGCCTCCTTGCACATCTCGTCGGTGACGGTGAGCCAGCCACGACCGTAGTCGTCAATTCCACGGTCAACAGGCGCCAGCATCCCGAGTCGAACGAAGAAATCCGACATATCGGTCTGAGCAGCATCACAAACGCGTTTGAAGAAGAGTGTGCGCAATTCACCGTTGGTCATCTTCGTCTCGTCCGTGACACGCACATCGTGATAGATATCAGGATAGAAATGAGTATTGCCCCGGGCTACGGTGAAGTAGAGCATAAGCTGCCAGAGAGGGCAGACGGAGACAAAATGATCGCCGACGTGTTCGGCGGGAGGGGTAAGGATACCGTCGAAATCGGGACCGCCGTGAAACTGCCAGAGTCGGTTGCGTACGAGTGCGTTGTTGATGTAGCAATCGAAACGTCCGCCGCGCATCGATTCATTGTCGGCATTTTGGATGACCTCGTGTTCGAGGCGCATATCGTCAGGGTTGAGATTGTAGTTGACCCACGCGGAGCAAATGTTGTTAGTGACCTCACCCATGCCGATCCAAAGCATCCCGGGGCGAGTCTGGTTCACATGTCCGAATTCGTGGGCAACGCCCCAAGCGCTTGAGATCAAACCATCGACATTAGCAAGACCGGAGAGAGTATCTACGTGGAAGGCAGCGCCGAGGCCGTCGGCGTGCATGAAGCCGCCCCACTGGACACGCCCGTGGATATGGTTGCCCGGGTGCGAGTGGTCGAGGTTCCATCCGAGCACATCGTTTTGCTCAAGCTCAATGATACGATCGTAAAGGGCGAGCAACTCCGGTCCTTCATTGGCGCAGTACTTACGCAGAGAGTTCACATCAAAAGCGAGCTGGCAGCGTTCGCCGATCAGATCCATGATGTTGCATTTGGCGTTTTTGAGCAGGTAGCGCCAGGTGGCGGCGTTGTCCGCGCGTGTAAAGACCCCGTTCACCCGTCCCCCGCGGATCTTGATACGCACGGGCGGAGCGGCTTGAGGATCCTTGGAACGATAATCGATATAGCCCAGGCCCCGGGATGAGATGGTGAGCTTGTTGTCTCCTTCGGTGAGGTCATAGTCGGTGCGTTGCCCATCTTTCTCAAAATCCTGGACGATGAGCTTGATGGATTGTCCCTGGGAGCCCGTGACAGAGATGAGCACCTTTTCGCCGGCGGAGAAGAAGATGCCGGTAGGATTTTCGTAGGATGAGTAGTTGCCGGTCTTGAGACGGCGGCGCAGTTCATCGTTGGAGAGATAGGCGCAGAAGGCGCGGTCGCGATAATTTTTTTCGATGTTGCCGCGGTTCAGGAAGGAGAAATTGGTGCGTACAGGTACGTCCGACTCCTCGGCAGCAATGGAATCGAAAGAGAAGAAGCAGCAAGCGGCTGAAAGAAAAGTGAGGATGACGGCAAAAGCTTTCATATTCACAAGGGATTAGAGGAGGAGAGAAATTATTGGGAGGCATGGGAGAGGATCTCCATCATTTCGTTGTTGGCGTAGTCGAGAGCGGTCTTTCCCTCCTTGTCGGCAGCGGAACGATCGGCTCCGGCTTGCAGAAGGGCACGAACCATATCGGTATTGCGAACGCGCACAGCTTTCACCAGCAGAGGTTCATCCTTGAATCGAGAGTCTTTGACATCAAGACCCGCCTCAAGGAACAAACGCAAGATGTTGGTTTGACCATGCTGAATGGCAATGTTAATCGGGAATCCGGGACCATCCGCAGCAGGGCTAAAGTTGATGCTCTTATACGAGGGCAGCAAGACCTTCACATTGTCAGCGCGCCCGAACCAAACGGCATCATGCAGAGCAGTGGCGCCGTTCCAAAATTGGGTCATAGGGCTTGCTCCGGTCTTGAGGAGGAGAAGGAGCGACGCGGGGTCACTCTCAGCAGCTGCAACGTGTAACATGGTTTTGCCATCTTTCCGCACAGCATTCGGGTTTGCCCCGGCACGCAGAAGCATCTTCACCCCCTCCGACCAATGCGCGCGTAAAGCGGTGCTGAGGGCATTTTGTTCTTTGTCTTCCGAAAGAGCATTGATGTTCACCCCGCTATCGATAGCAGTCTCCACAGCCTCTTTGTTCTTGTCTTGGATAGCGGAGATGAAGTCAAGCTCGGCCTTACGCCCCGCGCAGGCTTTCTGGAACAGGTGCATGACAGCATCGCCATGGGCGAGTTGCTCCGGTGTGCGCCCTCCCTTATCACGGATCATGGGATCGGCCCCGTAGAAGAGCAGGACACGCACCATGCGTGGGTTGTTTGCCGCAGCAGCAAGATGCAGGAGTGTCTCCCCCAACTCATTCATCTCATTCACGCATGGGAGTACAACCCCACGCCGCATAACGAGCCTCGTTTTCTTTTTTTTCTTGTTTTTCTGACGCCCTTTGACAGAAGTTGAGGCCTCCTCTTTCTCATCCTCCTCCTTCACCCCGAGCTGTTCGTTTAATCGGCGCTCAAAAGTACCCATATCGCCAACTCTCGCAGCTTCAAAGAGAGAATAAACCCCATTGCTACGCGAAGGCACCGCACTTTTAGCGGCAGATATTTTATCTTTTCCCTCCACTCCATCCCCACGACCGCCCTCGGCATAGCACACTCCGGACAATACGCTCATCACCACCAACAGCCCTACTATCTGTTTCACCATCATGACTTCGCACTCCTACCATGGCACAAATCAACTCCCTTTGCAAGCTAAAACGCACCATGGCAAACGCATTGGAAATGCGTTTGCCATGTACGATTTACAAAGCCCACGAGGGCTCGGAGTGGGATTGGACAAAAGCGCAGCTTTTGCCCGCAGGGCGCTGAGGTAGGGTGGTACCGAAGCGTCAAGACGCTCGACGGCCCCGTGTAGGGCGCACGTGAAGCGGGCGGTAAGGGCGGTTGGACAAAATGCGTGAGCATTTTGCCCGCAGGGCGCTGAGGCAGGGTGGTGCCGAAGCGTCAATTTACGATTTGGAAGCAAAGCCGGGGAGACGGCATGACGTAACTCCGGACGCTTTCTAACCAACAACAGCCCGTGATTTTACCCACCACCAATGCTTGCGCATTGCATATTCCGCGCCAACGGCGCGCGAATTCCCTGAAATCGTAAATCGTAAATCGTAAATCGTACATAGGCACCGTCAGGTGCCAGTGCCCATTCTCTCAAGGATTCTATGAGCATTTTGAACAAGCAAAAAACCCTTCAATGTAGGGAAGACCCGGACGCGACGAAAATCGGTTAAATCTTCGGCTGTGTACGTCTCGATGAGGGAGAGACGCCGCAGGGTGGTGAGGTGGTTATGGATCGGCGTGCGAGATACGTCCATGGCATCGGCTATGTCGGAGATGGTACATCCGCGATTCTTCTCAATATAATCGAGGATGACAAAGAGGGAGAAGGAGACGTGATGAGGACGCAGTAATTTGTACAGGGCAACCATTGAATTGTCTGAAAGATTTTGTTGTGTTTTCATGGCTCTGTCCTATCGTAGTGTTAATTTTGGGGGAATCTTTATGCGTTCATACTTCATGCGTGTGAGTCACTAAGACAATGACCGAAGCCTTTCTTACACCGCAGTCGTCAACCCTATTTCGAGTTTTATTATTTCGCGATCTATTCATGTTTGTATTTTTCAACACAGCGGTGGGACAGAGCCAAAATTATTCTTCATGTATGTTACGAAACGGGGGTGATGATAAAGGAGCGAGAGCCTGAACTGAGGCGATGTTTATCCTCATTGATGCTGAGATCTATGTGAGTTTTTGTGCCATCATAACTTTTGTTATGTTCGTCTTCTCTTCCCGTAATATTGAGAGAAGTTCCTCTATTCCCTCTGAGTATTCTGTAGCTTCTATCTCTAAACCATTCTGGTATCCCATCCATTCTGAGATATCTTGCTCCAACGCATTAATACTTTCATTGCATTGTCTAAGAGATTCTTTACTCTCTTCCGAAGAGAAAGTTGAATAAAACTCATCTCCCTGTTCCCTTATTTTATCTTTGATAAAGCGAGAAATTGACGCAATCTCTTTTGTTATGTAACTCGAAGACTCTTCGTCTATCCCTAAACCCTTTATGTTCCGAGTCCCGAGGAAACAAAGCCACGGGGTATAAAATGATTTGCTCTCCGTTTTATTGCCCAACTTACATGCTACCCCCTGCCCAATTGCTTCTACGTAATCCATATTTACTACTTCATTTTCTTTGTAATCATTATATCGAGGCACTGCTGTTACGGGAATAGTGTCTTTATCTTTTATTGCTTGATACAAATGTTCCCCGTATATAAAACATATTCCCCTTATAAATTTCCTATAGGTCAATATAGTTTCATCAGATTCCGGGTTTGAAGGCAATTCTTTCCCTATTTCTTCCAATTTCTGACAAGAAGAGTTCAACACATCGGCTTGGTCCTTCAGTGACATAAGATTATATACTAATTTGAATATTAGCTCCAGTTTTATGAACTTTTTAATGTCGCCCGAATAATATGGAGTATTTAATTCATCTGATTTAATGTATCTCTCAATGAGCTTAGAAAATTCATGACCTAAGAAGATATTTTGTATTTTAGGAGATATATCGCATTGTGTCTTTAATGAATTTTCGATATACTCCATATAAACACCATCATCCTTTTGTTCTAGTTTTCTCAGTAGATATTCTAAATAAGATCGAACAATTCTACCCAAAAAAGACGGTTCATACTTTTCATTTATATCCCTATAATAATTTTGAATTTGTTCCGAAAGAGCAAGCGTTCTATCTATATTCTTTTTCAATATGATGTCAGCCTCAATTTCACCCAAGGAGGTGTTTCTCTTATAGACACCTTCCATAGCATTTATAAAAAGAATACGGCTCCATTCGCAGGGACTACATGGAGAATCATAAATTATACGCAAGAACGATGAAAAAGCTCGGCTCATTAGTATTTTCTCACTGGTAAGTGGGTACTGCTTTGTCCATTCCTGCCTTACAGACTGCTCCCCCTTATCTGCGGTGCTGAAAGGACTTTCAAATATATTGGTCGGTATTTTCTCCGTCTCCCTTCCGTACCCACGAGCCAGTTCTTGTAAGGCATGAGGTGCTATGATCCTCAAAGCTTCCACGACATAAATATAAAGAACTTGTTTAGAGGGCAGGTCAAAGGCCATGCTACAATTCTCGAAATTAATTTCGTCTCCGAGATTTGAAAAATATTGACTCTCAATACATGTCAATTTATCAATAACCCTGTCCATTTGCCGGGGATTATCAAATTGTATGTGGTAACGCCTAAAAAAAGACTCAGTTAATCTGCAGCCATTTCGCTTCGTCTCATACAAATACCTTAAGTAGTTATCAACCGCATCATTTCCCAATTCGGGAATTTCAAATTTTAAGTCGAACAATTTGTTTAAATGTCCGTAGGTATATTCGGGGTTAACCTTATTGCGCCGCATGAGTTCGCAAAGTTCATCCTCCGCTAAAGCACATATTACAATGAGATGAGGAAATTTCTTTAATCTCTCCAATAGAGGAAGCATTGCCTGAACAATTTCAAATTTTGTCCTTTCTAAATCATCAAAAACCAGAACCACTCTACTTTCTTCAAGTTGCTTCTCTATGGCATCTAGGTTAAACTCCTCAAACTCAGGTTCAACGATCTCGCAAATTTGTTTTGCTACCTTATTTGCACTTGCTATGTTACATATCATTCGCCAGAATTTAGACTGAGCAATAGGCGGCTTCCCAATAATACGAGTGTGCAGCGCATAGATAACTCTGTTCCACGCATCATCTAATGATACTGCTTGCCATAACTCAACTGTATCGCATACTTTAAATGCTTGATTGTACCCTTCATCCTTTATTTCTTTGCTAAGGAGGTCACATAACATCTCTATCATATACGTTTTCCCTACTCCCCATGAGCCCACTATTCCGATGGTAATGCCTTCTTTTCTTGTCTCTGCAATTTCTCTAATGCGACGATGCATCCTATTGAGAAATTTATCCCTATAAAGCCAATCCTTTTTCTTCATGGACCCCTTTTGGATTTTTTTCTCCTCTAAACACCCCTTAAATCTCTCTATGGGCTCCCAGAATAATATGGCAATACAACATAAAAAAAGGAACAAGATTAGTCCGTCCATCCAATCACAGTCATTAGAGTAGATGTCAAAACCCAGACTAATAGAAATACATATAGCTATCAAGATGCTTCTCTCATAAGATCCGACCAGCTTACTTTGCTTACCATCATAATACTCACATAAATAAATAAGCAGAAAATATACAATCGAAATACCGAAGACAACCAAACCTAATTGCTCATTTGCTGCTCCGTAACGATGATAACAAACGTGGAGAGTACCAACAAGCAAAACAGGGTATAACAATCTCCAAATTTCACTCTGGATCATGTGACGGATGGTTTTCATAAAGTTTGATATTAACTGGGATTCCAATTGAGACGTTTTTCCAATACCGTAAGAATCTCCTCCGGCGAGTTGGCATGGTCAGGAATGTTACGGAAGCCAAAGCCATAGTTGACAGCAAGGAAGCGGACTCCCATGTCTTTGGCTGGCTTATTTATATAGTTATGCGGCATAATAGGAAAATGTTTTTTCTGGTTCCATCGTGGAGATTTCGGGTAGAAACTCCGGTTTAAAATTCACTGTGGGGTATCTCCCCGATATGGAGGCGGATTATACGCTGCAGGGTAGTCTACAAGAAACTCAGGCTCACAAAGTCCCAGATTGAGGTACTCTCCGAGCTTGTAGTCCCATTCGTCTGGCGTAAAATTCAGTAATCCAGCATCTGTATGTGGTGTAAATTCTCCAAAATAGACTCGCCCGTTAACCTCATAAAAATCTACACGCATATGAGGAAAGGGTGCTGATAATTTCCTCGCAAGCGTCAGCATTTCATCGTACCTCTCCGGTAGTCCTTCGTCCACAAAATTTGGATATGTGAGCTTTACTGGGAGCAAATTGCCGTCCATATCATAAAAATTGCGCTTGTGTCCGGTAGACCGATCTTTGTCGACCCAAAATAATTTGGGTTCTCCATGAAAACACAAAAACTTATAATCTTTTAATCCATCGCCATCCCGCTCCTCTTCCATGTACTTCTCCGCGAATACCACTGGTCTGCGGCGTGCCTCAATTGCAGCGAAGTAAAATCCATCTTTCCAATCCTGCATCCAATCTAGCATATCCCATAGCACGACATCACGATTGATTCTGCTTTTATCTTTCACAATGTGAATGCCCCACCTTCCTCCTGCCCAATTGTTGTTTTTGAGGACAAATTGAGGCGGAAGAGATTCGAAATCAATATCCCACACATTATTCCAGACCCCCAAAAGAGGTATGATATAATCTTGTCCAATTTTTTCAGATATGTAATCTTTTACCCTGTACTTGTCCGTAATCACATCCATGAGAGGGTGCATGTAGTGCAGCTTGAGCCAAAGTAGCTTTTCTCCCAATCTCCTTGGATTTTTCAAATTCGGAAAGCGAGACAATCCGTTCCAGTAGTGTTGTGCTACATACCACTCGTATTCCTTCCTCCCAAATTTTTCTTGATTCCCCCAGAAAAAAACATTTCCGCTCCTGGACTCTCTCGCCATAATTCTTACATTACTCAATACACTCTCCAAACGATCTACTTTTTTCGACAATTCCTGTACCTTTTGGTATATGATCTGTTCAGATGTTAGTCTTGGGGGGGGGGGGCTAACATTCCTGTTTACATTTTGTGGTTGGTTATTCATACTTTGTGGTTGGTTGTTCATACCTCGTTAGAGTAAGTTATTTTTGATAAAAATGTCTAGTGTAACACTTGGAGAAAAACGTATAGGGATGGGTTTGAATTCTTCCATTATGTTGCGTTATTTTTTGAGTCCGAGTTTCGGTTGATGTATTTATTCCTTAGTCATTGTCAGCATAGAATTCAAACTGTTTGAGCAACTGTTCTTTTAAAGCTTTTGGTGGCAATTTATCACAGCCGTATTCTCGGATGTTTTGCATATCGATACCCGGCAAGTGACGCACCGAGTAAAGTTGCATCACCATCTCAGCTCCGTATGCGCGAAGATGAGGATTTCTCATTGGGGTGTAGATGATATCCATGTGTCGCACCTCTCTCGCAAGCACGATCGAGACCCCGCTCCCCAGCGTGATAACTCCGGCAGCATAGCGACTCACTTCCACCAGCACTTCTACAGGCACGACTGCGTTACTCTCCATAGTCCAGTTGATATATGTCTTGTAGCCTCTCTTGGTTAATTCCTCCTCCAGCTCGTGCCAGAACTTCTCCGGGAGCAGTTGCGTGGATACCGCCTCCGGAAGCAGCACGACATACTTTCCTTCCTCCAATCCCTCTCTCTGCATCAGCACCTTCGCCTGTTCCCTGACCTCTTCCTGTGCCTGTAGTCGCGGTATGCTTCTCTCCGCTTTTGCTCCCACACTCTCGCATATGTAGCTGTAGAAATTGACATGTGGGTCTTTTCTCCGCAATTCAACCATGTGTTCCGCTATGCGTGGGGTGGAGCAGAAAAAGCGGTGTCCCTCAGCCTCAATCATGATCTCCCGATACTCCTTTCCCTGCTCGCAAAAGATATCGTGAATCTCTCCCTGGTCCAACGGGATGAGACGCACCTCGATCCCCTTCGGCAACATCATCCTGCACAATTCCTCATACCTCTTCTCTCGCGCTACCACGAGCGGTCTCTTCGACCCGTATCCCCGCACTCTCTCCTCCATGCAGACGAGCTCCACATACGTCTCCCCCATGTTGTGCCTCAGCAGGTACACGTCGTCATACTCCTCCCCCACCTTCTGCGCCAGCTCCTGCAGCCACCTCCTCTCATAATCGTATCTCTTCAGGGTAATTCCCAGTACCCTTTTCCTCCTCCGATTTCGAGAATATACCTGCAACCCGCACACGCACACTTTCTTGCTTTTCCCCAGCCGCCTCTCGTGCCATAAACCTCCAAGCAGAGTTTCTCGGACCGCTCCGCTCGGGACTTCTACCTTTCTCCAGTACACCGTTATCCCAAGCACCTTCACTTCTTTTTCTCCTCTCCACGGCGGCGGATTCTCCACGTTGTTCTCCGGGATGCTTCTCGAGTCTTTAGCAATTTCCTGGAAGAGATGGCGCCAAAAAAGGTGATGTTTCCCTTTCTCCTTAAAAGAGAATAGAGACTTCAATCCCTCTATATAGTAAGCCCTATGTAGTTTATTGATGATGGGTTGTAATTTGTTTGTTAAGTCTTCACCCTCCCATATAAATTGATCCATTTTCCAGTTATAAATCTGGATTTCATGGATTTCTGTCGGAAACTTGTAAGGTTTGGTTAGACTGCCCATCTCTCTGCGCAACACTGCAGGATAGATAGCGTATAATCGCGAACCTAAATTAGTGAAAACATCGCACAAACCTGACCGCAGCGCAAACACGTACGCGCATCTCTGACCAAACGCCACTACGTCTTTAAATGACAAATCTAAATCAAAAAGGCAGATTCCTCCTCTAATCCTTACTTTACGAGAATTAACAAACACTGTATACCCGTGTGAGCGAACTACGTCCGCCATGATATCCCACATCTCCGCAGGCAATTCAACAACCGATGTAGCTTCAGGAGCAAAGAGAACAGCCTTTTCTAAGGGAGAAATCATTTCTATGGTATTCTTTACTTCCCCAGAGAGAGGAATATTGTGGGGAGCTACTTTAAGGTCAAGATTGTTCATAGGTACGCCCATGGCATACCCCCAAAATTTCGACCAATAATGATCCCACTGATAGAATCCATACCTGTCTGTATCCGCAATAAAGGGCTCGTCGATTTCAGGCACCGATAACAACGCATCCTTAACGAGCATATCCCATGGATGAGTCTTGTGAAATGCGGGTGGGAGGTATGGAGAATCCGAGAGTATGACCTCATCCATGAACTGTTTAAAATCAAAAACACTGTAATTCTTTTCTCCAAACAGTTCAAAAAGAAAAGCATATTCCGGATTTATTATGAAATGTAGAGGCTTTTTCCAGTGTTTTTCAAATTCTTCACGGAAGGAAATAATGTAATAACTATCTCCCAGATGTTTGTGAACAAAAATATTATAGCAACCCTCTTTACAGTGTTTTTTTAGTTCGCGACGGAATGCCCGTATTTTTTTTACCCCAATCACCATTTTCAATAACTGCTGTTTATTGTGAGTCTAGCCTTTTCCTAAGTTCAGTGACAGCTTGTTCCAGTTTAGCACACCTCACACGGAGTGAGCCACCTACCTCGTCCATAAGATTCACAATTGAATCAATTATTTGTTGCTCTTCCGTGAGATGGTTGACTTTATTTCCAGATAATGCCTCGAAGAGCCACTTTTCGGATTTTTCCCTCATAGTAACGATACGATCATTGAAATACGATGAATCCGGGGATTCAAATAAGCTTCGATCCTTCAATATGTGCCGCCAGTCGGAAAATATCTTTTGATTCTTATCGCATAAGGCAGTCAAGCAGGAATACCTTGTATCCCAAGCTGGATCTAAGATAAAGCCCCCAAAGGGACGATTGAACATAAGCGAAAAGCAAATTCCGTGAAAAGAATTAGTGAGGACGAATTTGGCATGCTGAATATACCACAACCAATTCTCCATCGGAATATTCCACGATGTTAAATCAATTACTCTTTGTGCTCCTGTCCCTTTCATGGCATAAGCAATCAGCTCTGGGTGGTTACATCTCTCTCGATTTGTATAGTAATGAACGATATACGGCTCTTCAATTTTATCGCTTGACTGATTTGCTATATCGACGTACTTTTGTCTATCTATGCAAAACACGGGATCAAGGACAAGTTCACTTTCCAAATTAAACAAATCCTTCAAGAGATCCCGTGCTTCCTCTTCTCGCACCGAAATATGATCAAATCGTCGCAGCCAATACTTAACAAGATTTTTTTGAGTTGTATGTGCACGAAATACTCGATCTGCTATACTTGCTGCATAAGATATAAGTTTATTCCGAGCGGAATCAACCCAGCCCATATAGTACAAGTATTCATGTATTCGACATCTCGCAAAATTAAAAATTTGATCGCTTCCACAAATGAAATTTCCGATTTCATCGTTTAGCCATTTGAGTTCCTCTACATTATGAATTAATCTTGTCTTATTTATGTATTTTTCGGAAAAAGCTTTTGCATAGCCTCTCTCATAATTTTTTCTTTCAAATGGTGTTATATAATTAACCGTTAATGGAGCATATCCCAAATTACGCACCATTTCATTGAGAGCGTAATTTGTCAAAATAGCTCCTCGGTTATTGAGGAACCACCAGTTTAATATACCAACTTTTACTTCCCTTGGTGACTCTACACTATTTTCATTAAAAGATCTGTTATCCATATTTTTATAAAAGTTAATGCAACCGTTTGTTCTATATTCTTTACGAGGAAGAACTTGAACCTGCCAGCCCATTGTATGGAGAGGCATCTCAGTGAGGGTCTTGAAATTTTTTCTGACAAGTTCAAACAACTCCCGAGCCTTCTCGTTGTTTAACAAGACTCCACTTGTACCCCATCTATCATCCAGCCCTCTCTTAAATTCATTGATGCGCCAAAAATCCCCTATTGTAAAATCTCCAGGGCGAGGGAACCGCTTAAACTTACAGTTTACACAATGCTCTCCTTTGAAAATACCACTTAGGTATGGTTTTATGTATCGATTTTCCTCTATGACACCGCGGGAGGTAACAATGGTATTATGCCAAGCTCCCCAGCCTCGTGTAGTTTTATCCCGGAATTTAATAGAAATAATATCTGCATCGTTATAATTTTGAGCTAAGTATTGAGCAAATATTTTGGGGCTTGGTGTATATGCACAAATGATATCTACGGTGTAGAGGTTTTCATAGTCCTTGCGCAAGAAATTGTACAGACCGGCGACTTGACAGGATACACCGGAGAATAATACGATCCTCCCCTCTTCCAGATGCGATTTGATTTGCTTGAAAATATCCTCCGAAACAAAGCTCTGCACATATTTGGAACCTCGCAACCTCTCCAGCCCTGCTTCATCCTCCACGAGGATGTGATGGACGCGCCAATTCTCATCAAAGGCAGCGCCGCACACAACGCCTCCTCGGCGCAGAATCTCCTCCGCTAGGATGGTAAACGCACCGCCGGATGAACTCTTGAGACGTATATCATCAGGCGCCATTGCAGCGTAGCACGCGGGTTCCTCTTGATTTTTGTCCCAGTATTCATACTGAGGGCACGTCTTCGTGCACAAACCGCAGTTGATGCAAATCTGAGGATCGACGTAGGGCTTGTAAAAGCCCTCCTGTTCATACGGTTCCATCTTAATCGCCCCAACGGGACATACATTGGCGCATGCAGCACAACCGGTGCAATCCTCCGTCATGCGAATTTGAGCGGCAACGCTTTTATCGGGTGTTTGTTTCATGATCATGGGGTGTCGATTTCTTTTTATGCAAGTCTGGGTTCAAGCAGGTTAGTTATGGATTTTTCTTTCAAACAGCGGCATATTGTTTCTCTGTTCTTGTCTTGATGGAAGAAGCCACTCGCCATACCGCACACGAAATACTTGACGCCCTCTACTTGCCATTTGGCGATAAAGTCTGCGGTGACAGCTCCATCGCATGTAATGCCGTAGAAACGTTGAGGAAAGCGGAGCGATTGAGCTATCTTAGATTCCACGTGCGGAATAGCGGGCTGTCCGCAGCAACCGGGGGTGACGCGGAGAATAAGCAACTGATCCACGTGGGGAAGGAAAGGTACTATCCCATTGAACGGCGTACTAGGAGCAACAGCTAACCCAGCTCGATATCCACGTTTTCGTATGTCTTTCAAGCAGGCAAAAACGTCTTCTGCTTCGGCATGCACGTAGATGGTCTCGGGCTGGCTCGCGTAAACTTCCTCAAGGTAATCTCCCGGTCTCCTGACCATCAGGTGCACTTCAAGGGGCAAGGAAGTGTATGCCCTGACACGAGCTACATGATTCTCCGGGGAACGCGCAGTCACAAAGTCCCCATCCATGACATCCACGTGGAAGCCATCAACTCCGCCCACCTCGAAGGAACGAATTTCCTCGAGGAGATGAGAGGAGTCCATACACATCACACTGGGATAAAGCTTGATATCCATTGTTCTGATTTATCTCGATTTAATGTAGCGCATAACCGGCACTTCGATGCAGTGGTAACCAAGCATCGCTAAAAGCATGATGACGCATGCCATGCCGCCAAGAAGACACCACGGATG